>CAZIBA010000187.1:0-5386 GCA_964536795.1 uncultured Planctomycetota bacterium
CCTACGAGCTGCTCTATCGACGAAGCGGCCTGAGACGTACGGTCTTGCGGCTTCTGCCTTACGTCGTGCTGGTGGGTGTGCTCTGGCCCCTGTGGTGGTCGCGACAGCCCTCCATACTCCACTACCGCTACCAGCCCTATCCGCCGGGGGCCGGCTGGCAGAGCCTGGCCCGTACCTTGCTTGCCTTCCCGTGGTACGCCAAGGGACTCCTGCTGGCGACGGGTATCCCGGCGGTGTTGGCCCAGGCCGTCGAGGAGCCCAGGGGCTGGACCAGTTACCCGGTGCTGCTGGCGGCGGTCGAGTGGGTGCTCCTGCTGGGGGCTGGGCTGTTGGGCCTTTACAAGAGGAGTGCACTGGGCCTGGGGCTGCTGCTGGTGGTCCTGGGATTGACTCCCTTTGCCTCGGTGGCCTGGAACGAGGTACCGGAGCCGCTGGCCTGGCCTTACTTGTGGGTGTCAGCGGCGGGGCTGGCGCTGGTGGCCGCGGGACTGGTGGTGGCCCTCGTCGGTCGGGTCGGTGCCCGGTGCCTTCGGTTCGTGGGGGTAGTGGCGGCCGTGGTCCTGGTGGGGTCCGGGGTGAGGCTGTGGACGCTCAACTGCCTGTGGTCAGAACCGGAGCTCTATTGGCAATCGGCCCTCAGCCAGAGCCCCGAAAGCGAACGGGCGGCGGTGGCCCTGGGCAAGGTGTGTCTGGCACGGGGCGACCGCGAGCAGGCCCTCCGCCACCTCTTCTCCCCACCCGTCACGGAGCTGTCGGAGTCCTGCTCGGCCATGGCCATCCACTACGCCCACGCGGGTGAGCCGTTGGCCGCGCTGCTGCACATGCAGCGCATCTCGCCCACCGTCTCAGGCATCGTCTACGGCCGTAGCGGCATCCTGGCCGAGGTCCTGGAGGAGCTGGGGGCCACCGACCACGCCGAAGGCGCCTGGGGTAGGTTGCTGGTCGGCAACCCCTACGACACCCGAGGGATGAAGCAGGCCGCTCGCTTGCTGGCCGTGAAGGGCCTGGTCCGCGGGGCCGGGAAGATCCTCCACCACGTCCTCAGCATCGACCCCCGCGACCGGGAGGCCCTGGCCGAGCTTTCGGCGGTGGAGAGCCGCCGCTCTGGCCCGGCCCGGCAGGTCGTCCCTCCCCCACCCGAGTGGATGACCTATGCCGTCTCTGGTGAGCAGACGGCCTCTCTCCGAGAGCAGTTCCTCCAGCTCGCCGACCGACTTGCAGACGACCCCGTTATCCAGGCCCACGCTGCCTCCGTACTGGTGGAGGCGGGCAGCGCTCAGGCCGCCCTGCCCAGGCTGGGTGCGGCACTGGAGCGCCTGCCCCAGATCGGCCCCTACTGGGCCCTCAGCGCCCTGGCCTTCGAACTCGCGGGCAAACACGAGGAGGCACTCACGGCAGGCGAGCACGCCCTGGAGCTGGCCTCCCGCGTCAAGGACGCCTCGGTCATCTACAACCGCGTCGGCGCCATGTTTATAACCCGGGCCAGCAACCCCACCCTCAACGACCCCCGGGCCCTGGACAGAGCCATCACGCTCTTTCAGGCCGCCGTCGCCGCTGACCCCGAAACCGCCCAGCCTCAGGCCAACCTGGGTATCGCCCTCTTCCAGGCGGGAGCCCTGCAGGAGGCCCGAGAGCACCTGCAGCAGGCCGTCCGCCTGGCCCCCTTCAGCGCCAACAGCCGCGCTCACCTGGCCAAGGTCCTCATCGGTCTCGGCGAGTACCAGGCCGCCTACAACCACTGCCTTCAGGCCCTGGCCATAGACCCCACTTCCGTCCCGGCCCACCTCAGCCTCGCCCGCCTGCTTCAACTGGAGGGGAACCTGGAAGCTGCCTAGGAACAGCTGCGCCGAGCCCTTGCCGTTCATCCCGGCAACCCCGAAGCCCTCAACGACCTGGGCGCCATCTTCCAGCAGGAGGGGAAGTACGACGGGGCCTCAAGCTGCTTCCGCCAGGCCCTCCAACTGGACCCCGACAACGAAATGATCTGCTCAAACCTGATTCAGACGCTGCTGTCCCAGGACCGGACCGCTGAAGCCGTGACCGCCCTTCGTCGGCACGTGGACCGCACCGACAGCCTCCCCGCACTGGCCCTCTTGGCCTGGATGCTGGCCACCTCCTCCGACGACGAGGTCCGAGACGGTCACGACGCCGTCGCCTTCGCCGAGAGGCTGTGCCAGCGCGCCGGCCACCAGGATCCGGAAGCGCTCAAGGTTCTGGCCGCTGCCTACGCCGAGGCCGGCCGCTTCACCCAGGCCGTCGAGCGGGCGGAGCTGGCCCTTCGCCTGGCCCGGGAGGCCGACCTCTCCGGCCTGGTCGCCGACCTCACCACCCAGATCGAGCTCTACCGGAGGGGACGACCCGTCCGCGCTCCCCAGGTGCCCCGTCCACTCCCCCCCGCCAGCCCACGACCCGTCCCCCCAGGCTAAACCACCGTGTGGTCGCAGGTCAGAAGCTTACCGGCCGTCTTTGTGGCAGGCTTACCCGCCCTTTCACCCGCCTTCTGCGTGGCGGCTGTGTGGCGGGGTAGCAGGTTCGTCCCGGGGTATGGACGTTCATTTCCATTGACGCAACTCAGGAAGGCGAGTACTCTCCGGACCACAAGGACGTGGTGGCCCGGGGTCGGGGAGAGGTGCGCCCTCCGGAGCAAGGGCACCTTGAGGAACGAGAAGCATGTCCGAAGATGAGCGCAGGCCCGAGGAGTTGGGGCTGGTCGAGCAGGAGCTGTTTGAGCGGGTGGGTTGGTTCATCAAACTCCGCTGGCTGGCCGTACTGGGGGCTTCGCTGGCGCTGCTGGTGTCCTGGTACGTGCTGGGGGTGAGGTTCAGTGTGCGCCCCCTGGTGGGTGTGATTCTGGGGGTGCTCTTCTACAACGTCTTCTTCGCGCTGTTTGCCGATATGGTGCGGAAACAGCAGAGGGTCACCTCCAAGCTCCTTGTCATCTTCGCCAACGTTCAGATCTCGGCCGACCTGATGGCGCTGGTGCTCCTCGTCCACTTCGCCGGGGGAGTGGAGACCCTGCGCATCATGTTCTTCGTCTTCCACATGATTATCGCTTCGGAGCTGCTCTCCCGGCGGAACGCCTACCTGCAGGCCACCTTCGCGGTGCTGCTCCTGAACGGTCTCTGTTGGCTGGAGTACCTGCAACTCGTCGACCACCACCCGGTGGCGGGTCTCCTGGCCGACCCGGGCTTGGCAAGGCCGGAGGGCCTGCATCAGAACTGGGTCTACGTGGTGATGGTGAGTGCCGTGGCCACGGCCACCCTCTACATCTCCGTCTACCTGGCCAGTTCCATCGCCGCTCGCCTGCGGGCGAGGGAGGGGGACCTGGGGCGGGCCTACCGGCGGCTGCAGGCGGTGGACTCGGAGAAGAGCTACTTCATGCGTCGGGCCGGTCACGGACTGCGCTCCCCGCTGGCCGCCATCCAGAGTCTGCTTCGTCTGGTGACCGACGGGTTCGCCGGTGAGGCTGGCGAGCGCCCGCGGGAGATCGTCGGTCGGGCCATCCGCCGAACCGACGAACTCATCGCCCTGGTCAACGACCTGCTGCGCTACAGTCGCCTCCAGGCCGACCTGGAGCCCTCCGCCCGCCAGGCCGTTTCCTTGGACACGGTGTTGAACGACGCCGTGGACACCTTCCGGCCACTGGCCGACGAAAAGAAGGTGGCCCTGGAACTGACCACCGAGCCTTCCACCGTGTTGGGGGACCCTGAGGACCTGGCCGACCTGGTA
Organism: uncultured Planctomycetota bacterium; assembly: GCA_964536795.1. Lineage (GTDB taxonomy): Bacteria > Planctomycetota > DG-23 > CBDVDV01 > CBDVDV01 > CAZIBA01. Next base: position 3,730 of record CAZIBA010000187.1, read on the forward strand.
ACCAACCTCATCAGCAACGCCATCAAGTATACCCCGACCGGAGGTGCGGTGCGGGTGGCCTTGCGTCGGGACGGGAGCTGGGCCCGCTTGGACGTCTCCGACACGGGCATCGGCATCCCGGCCGAGGCCCGGGAGCACGTCTTCGAGGAGTTCTACCGGGCGGCCAACGCCAAGGCCCTGGAGCCCGGGGGGACGGGTCTGGGGCTGGCCATCGCCAAACGGGTGGTCGCTGTGAAGGGCGGGGACATCTGGGTGGACAGCACGCCGGACGTGGGCAGCACCTTCAGCGTGAAGCTGCCGGTGAGCGAGCGCACGTCCACCTCGGGCACCGGTTGGCCACCCCCCGAGACCCCGTAGCCCCCCCGGTCTTTTCCGGGCGACCCCCGCCGACCACTGGCCCCGAGAGGGAACGTCGGCACCCCACCCCCTATGGGGTGTCGTGCTCTGCGGCCAACTCACCCAGGCGCCTGGCCAGTCCGACCACCGCGGAGACGACGATGGGCGAGAGGGGAAGGTCCGGGCCCACCCGTCTGGGCTCGATGGCCAGGACCAGGCAGGGGACGTCCAACTGCGCCCGGAGGGCCTTCAGGAAGAGGGCCGGGGTGAGTCCGTGGGTTCCCAGGTCGGTGTGGGCAAGGTCTTCGGGGGCGAGGAGCTGCACGGTACCCGGTGGGCTGCCGGTGTGGACGGCGTCGGCCAGCAGCACCAGCCCTGGACGGTGACGGACGACGACTCCGAGGAAGTTTTCCGGAGCGGGACCGCAGTCGATGGGCACCAGCCCCGGCGGCTCGGGCAGGCGGTCGATGAGCAACGGGCCGGCGGCGTCGTCCCCGTGCTCCCTGCGGCCCACGCCCAGAACGACCACCGGGGCGCACCAGAGGGATGCGAGTCGCTGCTGCCAGGGGTGGGTCCGCTCCGCCACCTTGTTCCCTCCTACGGGCACCGACCAGAGGAAGTGCGGGGTGGTTCTTTCTCCCCTGTGGGTGGTGAATGGCGCGGTGCCCTACCCCCACAGGTCCCTGACGAGGACCTCACGTCGGCACCGGGGACAAAGGACCCGCATCAGGTCGGCTCGGTCCAGGGGAGCGTCTTTGGGGCGGGGTGACTCCTTGACGGCCGGAGCGAACCCCTCCTCGGAGACCAGGATGAGCGTCGGGTTGGCGTAGGCCTTGGCCTGGAGCTTGCGGGCGACCCACTGCAGGTGCTCGCGGGCGCCCACCACCTGGCCACACACCTCGCAGAGCACCAACTCCTTCTCCACCGAGTCGCGGACCTGGGTCCGGTCGAAGGTGGCCAGGTCATAGTCGGCGGTCTGGGTGACCCCCTTCTCGGTGGTGCAGTAGAGCTGGCACTGCCCGCAGAAGATGCATTCGTCGTGGTGAATGGTCAGGCGACGGACGGGTGGCCTGCTGTCCAGGTCGTCCAGCTTGTGGATGGCGTTGGCCGGGCAGACCTCGAAGCAGGCAGCACAGCCGATGCAGTCCTCCTCGTGGTAGCGGGGGGCCCCACGGAAGGCCTCGGGCAGAGGGGCCGGCTCGGCCGGGAAGGGCAAGGTGTAGGGGCCACGGAAGAAGGCCCGCACCGCCTCGGCCAGTTCCCGCAGTTTAGGCTTGCGCATGGCAGACCTCACTTGCTTCCTCGTGGCCTTCGACAAAGT
>CAZIBA010000188.1:0-5384 GCA_964536795.1 uncultured Planctomycetota bacterium
CTTCCCTCACCCTCACCCTCTCTTAGAGGGGAAGGGGACCTTGGAGCACGGCCCGTACGAGCTACGACCCCGCTCCCCACTCCAGGACGACCCCCAGGGTCTCTTCGGGATGGTCGATGAGCTGGGTGTAGGCGTCGTCTGCGCGTTCGACGGGGAACCGGTGTGTTATTAGGGGCTCGGCGGTCAGTCTCCCCTCGCTCACCAGGTCGGCGAAGAGCTGGATGTTCCGGCCGGTGGACCAGCGCACGTAGGAGGCCGGGTAGTCGTGGCCCTCCATCTTGTAGTGGAGGTCGCGCCAGCCCGGACCGCACCCGCCACACGTCAGCAGCTCCACGTCGTTGCCGACGAGCCTCTTCACGGGCATGACGCCGATGAGCACTATCCGGCCGGTGTCCCGGTTGATCATCCCGTTCACGCTCTCGAAGAGTGCCGGGTCGTCGCTCTTGGCGGCCACCAGCGCAGCATCGGCACCGCGACCCCCGGTGAGCTTCAGGACCTCCTCGGCCACGTCCGTCTCCCGGGCGTCGTAGGCGTAATCGGCGCCACACCGGCGCGCCAGCCCCACCCGCAGCGCTGAGATGTCGCTGGCCACCACGTAGGCCCCGAAGAGCTTGGCGAACTGGACGGTGAACTGACCCACCATACCCAGGCCCACCACAACGTTCCATTCCCCCAGCATCGAACGCGCCCGCCGACAGGCGTGCAGACCGGTCACCGCCAGGTTGACCGCAGAACCGGCATCGAGGTGCTGCTCACCTGAGAGGCGGCCAAGCAGGTGAACGGGCACAAAAACCTCCTCGGCGTTGAAGGCGAAGCCGCCCCCGGGGCAGCACACCGCATCGCCCGGTGCAAAGCCCTCCAGCCCGGGCGTCACCTCCTGGATGATGCCCGAGAGCTGGTAGGAGATGTCACGGTCCTCGGCCGAAGGGTCGGGCTTCTCCCGCCTGAGGCTGACGGCGCTGAGCGTGGAACCTGCGCCGATCATGGTGTGGGTGGTCCTGACGATGGCCCCCGGGGGCTTTCCCGAAAGCTCCGGGCTGGGGCGTTCCCTGAGGACAACTTCACCGGTTCCCGTCACCATAAGCTGTCGCATCGAAAGCTCCTTTCCAACGCCACGGCCGGGCAAGCCTGTCCGCCATAGCCCGAAGGGCGAAGGCGGAACGGCCGTGCCACAACTTCTTAGCTTTGTGCCACGGCGGGGCTTGTCCCGCCGTGCTGCCAACGCCACGGCCGGGCAAGCCTGTCCGCCATAGCCCGAAGGGCGAAGGCGGAACGGCCGTGCCACAACTTCTTAGCTTTGTGCCACGGCGGGGCTTGTCCCGCCGTGCTGCCAACGCCACGGCCGGGCAAGCCTGTCCGCCATAGCCCGAAGGGCGAAGGCGGAACGGCCGTGCCACACACCGCTCCTGTCAACCGGATAGACAAGGGGCTTAAGCCCCTTGCCGCCGTACGTACTGCGCGGGACAGCGACCGTGGCACACCTGGCACTTCTCCGATGGACCGGTCGTCAAGCGGGTCGCAGGCGTCGGGAGAGAACCACTTGCCTCCTGACGTTGGCGGCTTCGGCCTGGACCACGAGTCCCCGGCCGTCAGCGGACACCGTGACCGAGGCCCGGCCCGCACCCGGAGAGAGCAGTGTAGCCATTGTTACGGTGGTATGGAGGCCGTCGGTACACCAGCGGAGCATGGTGGCCTCCTTGCCCGGGGTGGTGACCGGAGCGACGGCCGTGTGCAGGGAGGCGGGCACGTCACTGGCCCAGGCAACCCGAAGGCTCTGCTTCTGGCCCTTTATGCGAGCGTGGCGCCTGCCGAGGCGGACGTCGCCATAGGTGTGGAAGCGGGCTTCCACCCGTCCCGTGTAGGGCAGCTCGACCCGGTCGACGATGAGGAATGCCCGCCCCGACAGCATCAGGAACAGCCGGCCGCAGAAGCGGGCCGCCTGCCCGTCACGCATCTGCCCGAAGGCCCGGGTCCCGTCGATGCGGAGACCCTGGGCGCCCTTGAGCCTGACGGTCTGCGTGCGCACCGTGCTGTCCCCGGCGACACCGACCCCGTTGATGAGCAGCGTGTTTTTGGAGGCGGGGGTCATCTCGAAGAGTTCGAACCGGCGAGGGCTGAAGGTGGTATCCAGGTATCCGCGCTCGTTGACGTTGGCGACCAGGGCCTCGTCGCCGATGACGCAGTTGAAGCTCATCAGGTCGTGGTGGCCGTGGGGGACCTCGGTGGTGCCGCCCCGGACGGCGAGGTAGAGACGCGGGCCGGGCCACCGGTCGGCGAGGATGCCCCAGTCCATACCACGGTAGAGCTTCACCACCCGTTTCTCCGTCGGAACGCGCCTGGCGCGGGTGCGCCCTTCGGTAAGCTCAGGGCGGGGTGAGCGTGTCGAACCCCGTGGATGGAGGCAGAGGAGTTCGGCAGCGTCGGGCCAGGAGCCCTTGCCGCGGCCCTTCAGTCGGGGCTCGCCCTGTCGGAACTCCTCCGTCAACAGTTGGTCGAGGGCACGCACCACGCTGCCGCTGCCGAGGCGCACCGCAGCAGCGTAGTGAAAGGGCAGTGGCCGCCAGTGGTTGGAGTCACCGAAGCCCGCGGGCACGCCGTTGGGGCAGAAACTCAGCGGGAAAGAGAGCGTCGCTTTCGTCTGGGAGAGCTTGAGGAGCGGGTGCTTGCGGCCCGTCGCCCGTTCGTGGCTCAGGAGGTACATGAAGGCGTAGCGCATCCCGTAGTTCCAGTAGCCCACGCCCTCCGACCAGCCGCCACCCGTCTTGGTGAGGGTGTTCATGAAAAGCGCCATCGTCCACTCGGCGCGGGAGAGCATCTGCGCTGCTTCGGGCAGCTCCTCGTGCATCGACAGAGCCAACATCCCACCGCCACCGGCGCAGACCGCGGCCCAGTTGGAGTCGGCCCGGTCGGGCCACCACTGTCGGTGCTTGCGACCGGTGGCCCGGAGGAAGGACCTGACGGTCCACCTGCGGACGATGCCGAGGAAGAGCGCCCTTTCCTGGTCGCTGAGCGAGTCGAAGAGCAGGTCGTAGGCGATGGCCAGGGTGGCGCTGTTTTCGCCGTAACTCAGGTCGAAGATGGAGTCGGGGCTGGGGTCCTTCTGCCTCCAGGTGATCCAGGACCAGTACTCCCAGCGACCCATCTCGGCGACGTGCTCCAGCGCGGCCTCCCGGAAGCGAGGGTCTCCGGTCTGAAGCCACCTGACCAGCAGCGTCACGACCCGGCCCTGCATGATACGGGCCCGCACCAGGTGGGCGTTGTGCGTCTCCCGGGGGTAGTCAAAGACGGCTGACCTGCAATAGTCCTCCGCCTCCCCAGCCACCTCTTCCCGAGCGGCCCTCAGGAACGATATCCTGGGCGCCCGTCTGAGGCGCTGCAGCTCAGGCCGACCAATGTAAAGACGCGGATGCGCCAGCAGTGTTCCTGCCTCGTTCACGGTCTCCTCCCGCGAATAGATCGCTGCGCTGTGCCCCCTTCACCACGGCCGGGCCCCTCGGCCCCTCGACTCCGCTCGGGACAGGCCCTTCGACAAGCTCAGGACAGGCAAGCTCAGGACAAGCAAGCCTGTCCGCCGTAGCCCGAAGGGCGAAGGCGGAACCGGCCGTGCCACACACCGCTCCTTTCAACCGGCAAGACAAGGGGCTTAAGCCCCTTGCCCCCGTATATGCTGCGCGGCACAGCGGGCGCGCCACACCCCCGTTGCAGGCGGTAAGACAAGGGGCTTAAGCCCCTTGCCCCCGTACGTGCTGGGCGGGCCAGCTTCAACTGCGTAGCCTCGATGCCCACTCAGCCCACCTCAACCGTTTCCCCGTCCTCGGGCCAGAAGGTGTCGGGGAAAACTTCCTTCGCCTTTTCAACCGCAGGCTCCTGCCGCGCCGGCGAGCTGTGGATGAGGGCCAGGCGTTTGACCCCGGCCATGCGGGCGATCTCCGAGGCTTCGGGCGCCCCCGAGTGCTGGACGATGGGCCGGTCGCCCTCGGCTTCGGGGCCGTAAGTGGCGTCGTGGATGAGGAGGTCGGCCCCCTTGGCCAGCTCAGCGATGGGCGGATGGTAGGCGGTGTCGCCGGTGAAGGCGACGACGGCGCCCGTGGCCTTGTCGGTGAACCGGTAGACCAGCCCCTCGAGCGTGTGAAGCGTAGCGCAGGTGGCGAGACGGAAGTCGTCGGTCTCGTACCCCTGGCCGGGCTTGAGATGAATGCGCTCCAGAAGCCTGGCCTCATCGTCGGTGTACATCAGGAACGCGAGCATGCCCGTGATGATCTCGTCCATCCGCGCGCGCGGCCCGACGATGGGCAGGGGCTTGGGCTCCCACATCCCCGCCCCGGCCGCGGCCCGGCGGTAGAAGATGAGCTGAGGCAGGCCGACGGAGTGGTCGCGGTGCCAGTGGGTCATGAAGAGATACTCGACGTCCAACGGCGTGAAGCCGTAGGACAACATCTTCAGAGCTGCGTACCAGCCCGTGTCCACCAGGTACTTGCCGTTGATGAGAAATGAGGCCGAGTCGTGCCCGGCCGTGGGGATGAGGGCCGACGTCCCCAGGAACGTCACCGTCGTCTTCGCACTCGCCATATCGGCCTCCAACTGTTCGGTGGCTACGATCCCTCGCCAGCTTCCCACACTTCGAGGGCAAGAGCAACAGATGTTTCCTCGACGATGCGAGCCGACTCGGGGGCGTTGAGTGTGGCGTTGGGTTCATAGCCTCCTTCGTCGTAGGCTTCGGGTGTGGGGATGTAGGAGAGGTAGGCGTTGGTGTTGTAGAGGACGTAGGTGTAGGGAGCGGGGCTCCGCTCCTTGATGGACGAGCCGATCTCCACAAAAAGCTCCCCCGGCACACCCACAAACAGCACGTCCCCCAACCTGGCCGCGTGCACGGACCCCGGACGGGCGCTCAGACCGCGGTAGTGCTCGCTCCAGCGGAACTTCTCATCCGTCATAAACCGCTCCTGGGTGGGAAGCTCCACGGGGGCCTCGGCGTACGCTACGAGCACGCTGCTCGAGTATTGCAGCCCCCGGAAGACCGTGTAAGCGGCCTGGGCCAGCGAAGCTCCCAGTTCCTTCATCCGCTCGGGGCCGTTCTCAAAGCCGATGGGGTGGACGTTCCCGCAGGCCCCCTGGGTGAACATGGCCGGTCCGCCGGTGAGCCTGGCGAGTTCTTCGGCCAGCACGCCCGGGTAGTCGGGTGAGACCACCCACCCGTAGTTGCCGATGGTCAGTGCGTGGGCGGTGTAGTTGACGATGGTACAGATGGGCTCTTGCGAACCACTGTCACGGACCGCTACGACGCCAAGCTCCTCGTCCACGGGCCCGGTGGCCTGGGGGTAGAGGTCTTTCTCGTGGGGCAGGTAGTGGTGGCTGCCGTCGGCCAGGTTCACCCGGCGGTTGAC
>CAZIBA010000189.1:0-4754 GCA_964536795.1 uncultured Planctomycetota bacterium
CATGTGGGTAAACTCACGCGAGAACAGGACTTACGAAAACTGGGGATGAGTCAGAGCTTCGCTTGTCTCGAGTGCTTGTGCTTCGTAGCGTGCTACTTCTCTGCTTCGCCCTGCGTAGCGAGCCGCAGTGCAACGCACAGCGTCCCTACGTCGGTGGTGGCGGCCGATCCCTTAGGGGGGCTTCCGCTGGGGGCTCACGCAGCACGTCGGGGATGGGTTGGAGCTGGCCCTGGGCGTTCACGCAGGCCAGGGTCGTGGTGGCCTCGGCCACCAGGGCTCCGTCGGCCTGCCGCTCCACGCGGTAGGAGTGCTCGATGCGGACGGCCGTCACCCGCTCGACGGTGGTGTGGATGAGTAGGACGTCGTCGTAACGGGCCGGAGCCCGGTACGTGCAGCTGGCCCGGACGATGACCAGGTAGATCCCCTTCTCCTCCAGCTCGCGGTAGGCGAGGCCCGACCGGCGCAGGCACTCGGTGCGGGCCTCTTCGAAGTAGACGAAGTAGTTGGCGTGGTGGAGGACGCCCATCCCGTCGGTCTCGGCGTAGCGGACGCGCACGGGCCAGGTGATGGAAGGCCTCGCCGGGGTCGCGCTGCTCTGGTTCACCTCTGCCCTCCCCTACCCGTCCGGGAGCAGTACCGCCTTCAGGGCTTCCTTCCTGTGCATGGCCCTCAGGGCCCGAGTGGCCTCACCGAGCGGGAAGCGGTGGCTGATGATGGGGGCGAAGGTTGCGGGCTCGGCCAGGATGAGCCGAAGGGCCTGGTAGGCGTGCCGGGTGTCGCTCACCCAGACCCCCAGGAAGCGGACGTTTTTCCTCACCAGGTCGCGGAAGGGATCCAACTCCAGCGTGCCCCCGGGCTGGCCGAAGCCGGCCGAGACGTAGGCCCCGCCCTGACGCACCAACCCCAGCCCCTCGGCCACCACCGGGGCCAGCCCTACGGCCTCGTAGACGACGTCGGCACCACGTCCGTCGGTCAGCTCGTGCACAGCGGCTCGACGATCCTGCACCGAGCTGGTCTTGCGGTTGAGGGTGTGGCTGGCACCCAGTTGCTTGGCCAGCTCCAGGCGGGCCTCGGTGCCGCCGATGACCACCACCTCGCCGGCCCCGGCCCGCCTGGCCATGGCCACCAGGAAGAGGCCCAGGGGCCCGGGGCCCTGCACCACCACCACGTCACCCGGAGCCGGGGGTGCCAGCTCCAGTGAGTGGGCGGCCGTCGCTCCCGAGCAGCCCGCGGCCACCAGCACGGCCGGGTCCACCTGGCAGCCTGCCAGGGAAAAGGTCTTGGTGCGGGCATCCAGGAGCAGGTACTCGGCGTAGCAGCCCACCAGGTGAGGAGCTTCCTGGGCCGAGCGGTGGATGCCGTAGACGAAGCGCTGGGGACACAGGTAGGGCTGACGGAGCACCGTGCAGTAGTGGCAGCGTCCGCAGACCACCCCCCGGTCCCAGAAGACGGGGTCGCCCGGACGGAGGGGTGTGCCGTGGACGTCGGTCACCTCTCCCCCCGTCTCGGCCACCTCCCCTACCCCCTCGTGGCCGAGGATGATGGGGAGCGGCGTACGCGGGTCCTCACCCAACCACATGTGCACGTCCGAGCCACAGACCCCGCTGGCCGTGAGCCTGACGAGCACCTCCCCCGGTCCCGGTTCCGGGATGGGGTACCGGCGCTCCTCCAGGGGGGCCTCGAAGCGAACCAGCACCATGGCCCTTGCATCACTGCTCACCAGACGTCCTCCTGTTTCCCAGCGCCCCCCGCTTCTCTCGTGGCCGCCACTGAAGGCTCAGCGCAGCGGGACGACCGGCCCCCGGGGTTCAACCGTCCGTCGAGCAACTGCCCGCCTTCCGAACCCTCGTTCTGACCCCGTCCCTCCGGTCGTACGACTCGTACGGCGATAGGGTTGGGGTGAGGGCTGGCGGATCACGGGTGGTCGGGGCCACTGACCAGGATGTGCTCAGCGCCGACCAGCTCGCCCAGGCCGTGGGCCAGCTCCTCGTTCCAGGTGACGGCCATCCTCGGCCCCGCGCGCACCACGGTGACCTGACGGTCGTGTCCCACCAGGCGGAGCACCACGGGACACTGGCCCGGGTGCTGCTGGAGCAGCTTCTTCAGACGGGCCAGGGTCTCGTCGCTCAGGCCCACGCAGTCCAGGTCGATGGTGACCTGCCCGGCCAGGCGGGCTTCGGCCTGGGTTACGGGGATGAGCTCGTTGACCTTGATGGAGGGGACGTCGCGGCCCACGTCGGTGACCCCGTCCAGAAAGAGGATGGCCTCCTTGTGGAAGAGGGAGCGGGCCGACTCGTAGAGCCGAGGAAAGACGACGGCCTCGAAGGGCCCGGTCAGGTCCTCCATGAGAAGCTTGGCCATACGTTTGCCCTTGTTGGCCCCGTTGCGGATGTTGATGGCCGTGACCTTGGTCACCATCCCACCCAGGACGACCCGCTCGCCCGTCGGCCCGTCGCTCAGCTCGGAGGCCCGGGCGGTGGCGAAGCGTTCCAGCAGATGCTCGTACTGGGCCAGTGGGTGACTGGAGAGGTAGAAGCCCAGGGTCTCCTTCTCGAAGGTCAGCAGCGTGGGCTCGGGGAAGCGGGGCACCTCGGGCAGCGGTGGGCCCTCACCTCCCACGGTCTCACCGAGGACACCCTCGAAGATGTTGAGCTGACCGGCCCGGCGGTCGGCCTGCAGGCGCTCGGCGGCGCTGAGCAGGCCGGGCAGTGCGGCCAGGAGCTGGGCCCGATGGCCCCCCAGCGAGTCGAAGGCCCCGCATTTGATGAGGCTCTCGACGACCGCCTTGTTCACCTGGCGGTGGTCCACCAGGTCGCAGAACCGGTGGAGGGAGGCAAAGCTTCCCTCGGTGCTGCGGGCCTCGAGGATGGCGTCGACGGCCTTGCCACCGACGTTCTTGACGGCCTGCAGACCGAAGCGGATGCAGCCGTCGGCCACCACGGTGAAATCCTTCTCGCTCTCGTTCACGTCGGGGGGCAGGATCTTGAGGCCCATGCGCCCGGCCTCAGTGACGTACTGGGTGAGCTTGTCGGAGTCGGCCATCTCGTAGGTGAGCAGGGCGGCCATGAACTCGGCCGGATAATGGGCCTTGAGGTAGGCCGTTTGGAAGGCGATGAGGGCGTAGCAGGTGGAGTGGCTCTTCTTGAAGCCGTAGCCACCGAAGTAGAGGATGTGCTCGAAGATCCTCTCGGCCGACCCGGCGCCGATGCCCTTGGCCACGGCGCCCTTCACGAAGTCGTCGTGGTTGGCGTTGATGACCTCCTCGTTCTTCTTGCTGATGGCCTTGATGAGAGTGTAGGCGTCGGCGAGGTCCACGTCACCCACGCGGTTGGCGATGCTCATCACCTGTCCCTGGTAGGCGATGACGCCGTGGGTTTCACCCAGGATCTCCTCAAGGAGGGGGTGCTCGTAGGTGGCCTGCTCCCGGCCGTGCTTGCGCCTGATGTAGGTGTCCACCACCCCGGCCTTCAGCGGACCCGGACGGTAGAGGGCATTCAGGGCAATCAGGTCCTCGAAGCGGTCGGGTTCCATCTTCTCCAACAGGTCGCGGAAGCCCGAAGACTCCATCTGGAACACCCCGGCCGTCTCCCCCCGGGAGAGGAGTTCATAGGTGGGTCCGTCGGTCAGGTCCAGGGCTTCGAGGTCGATGGTCACCCCGTGGCGCCGGTGGATTATCTCCAGCGCCCGCTGCAGCGTGGTCAGCGTCCGCAGGCCCAGGAAGTCGAACTTGAAGAGGCCGATGTGCTCCAGGGACTCCATCGGGTACTGGGTGGCGACGCTCTCCCGGTACTTGTAGAGCGGCACGTATTCGACCAGCGGCCGGTCGGCGATGACCACCCCGGCGGCGTGGGTAGAGGCGTGGCGGGCCAGGCCCTCCAGGCGGAAGGCGATCTCGAAGAGCTCGTGCACCTGGGCGTCGCTCTCGTACTGCTGGCGGAGTTCGCCATCCTCGACCAGGGCCTCCTTCAGCGTGATGCCGAGCGTGGCCGGTATCTTCTTGGCCAGCCGGTCGGCCTGCTCGTAGGAGAAGCGCAGGGCCCGGGCCACGTCCCGGACCACGGCCCGGGCCTTCATGGTGCCGAAGGTGATAATCTGAGCGACCTTCTCCTGGCCGTACTTCTGGCGCACGTAGTTGATGACCTCTTCCCGACCGTTCTGACAGAAGTCGATGTCGATGTCGGGCAGCTCCCGACGCTTGTCGTCCAGGAAGATCTCCATCATCAGATCGTACTTCAGGGGGTCGATGCTGTTGATACCCAGGCAGTAGGCCACCAGGCAGGCCGCCGCCGACCCCCGACCCGGCCCCACGGGGATGCCTCGCTTGCGGGCGTAGTTGACGTAGTCGGCCACGATGAGGAAGTAGGAGACCAGTCCCTTCCGCTCGATGATGCCCAACTCCCGGTCGATGCGGTCCCGGATGGCCGGGGTGAGCTCCCCGTAGCGCTGCCTGGCCCCCTCGTCGATGAGTCGGCGGAGGTAGGCCGGGTTGGTCTCTGTCTCGCTGGCCTGGATTCGGGGGAGGTGCTTCTCGTCGAAGAAGAGCTCCAGCGAGCAGGCTTCGGCGACCCGGCGGGTGTTGGTGATGGCCTCGGGGATGTCGCGGAAGGCGGCGGCCATCTCCTCGGGCGACTTGAAGTAGTACTCGCTGGTGGCGAAGCGCAGGCGGTCGGTGTCGTCGACGAACTTCCCGGTGTTGATGCAGAGGAGGACGTCGTGGGCCCGGGCGTCCTCAGCGGTGAGGTAGTGGACGTCGT
>CAZIBA010000189.1:4764-5376 GCA_964536795.1 uncultured Planctomycetota bacterium
CCACCAGGGACACCTCGCACTCCCGGGCCAGGGTCACCAGCCCCTTGTTGACCTTCTGCTGCTCGGGCAGACCCGTGTCCTGAAGCTCGACGAAGACGTTCTCCCTCCCGAAGATGTCCAGCCACTGCCTGAGCGCCCGGCGGGCGCCCTCGTAGTCGTCCGCTGAGACACGCTGGCTGAGCTCACCGGAAAGGCAGCCCGTGAGCGCCAACAGCCCCTCGGCGTGACCGGCCAGGAGCTCCTTGTCGATGCGAGGCTTGTAGTAGAACCCTTCCAGGTAGGCGGCCGAGGCCAACTTGATGAGGTTGTGGTACCCCTTGGTGTCCCGCGCTAACAAGGTCAGGTGATGACCCGCCGCCTCCCCTGCCCGGCCTTCCCGGTCCTGCCGGCTGCCGACGGCCACGTAGGCTTCGTAACCGACGATGGGCTTGATGCCAGCGTGCAGGGCCCCTTCGTAGAACTCGATGCATCCGAACATGTTGCCGTGGTCGGTGATGGCCAGAGCAGGCATACCGAACCGGTTGGCGGCCTCGAAGAGCTCCTCCAACCGACAGGCGCCGTCTAACAGGCTGTAGTGCGTGTGGACGTGCAGGTGAACGAAATCGGACTCGG
>CAZIBA010000190.1:0-5370 GCA_964536795.1 uncultured Planctomycetota bacterium
GCCCTACAAGGAGTACCTGAAGCTCCTGGGCACACTCCCCAGTCCCCACACCTTGGCCGTCGAGTACGCCCGGAGCGAAGAGCAGCTCACGCGGGTGGCTGACTTCCTCAAGGGTCTGCGGAGCTAAGGCAGCCACCGTTACCGCGGTCGGCCAGGTCGGGGTGGAGGAAGCAGGGCCGGGCCCTTCGACCGAGCTCAGGACAGGCCCTTCGACCGAGCTCAGGACAGGCCCTTCGACAGGCTCAGGAGAGCCAAGACCGGCCGTGGCACACCTGCTGGTCAAGGAGCTGCGGAGCAGAGGTAGGCCTCATCACAGCGGCAGTCGGGTCGGGGCACGCTGGCCGGCTGGTCAGCGGCGGTGGGGATTGGTCCGCCGGTTCCCGCCTGCCTCCTCGACCATGTCGGCCAGGCGGACCAGGAGCTCCATCTGACGACCGGCTTGGGTGATGTTGGCCCGGTACTGGTCGGTCTTGGGTTTGGCGGTGGGGTCGAGCTCAGCGGCCCGGCCGAAGAGCTTGTAGGCTTCGTCATAGCGCTTGAGGGCCTGTTGGAGGGCCGCTTCCCGGTAGACGAGTTTGGCCGAGCTGCTGGGGCGGTGGTAGTAGGCCAGGTTGGGGAGCTCGGCGCTGGCCTCGCTGAAGGCGTCCACGGCCTGGTCGAAGAGTCTGACGGCCTCCTCATGTCGGCGGGTCTGTTCGGCCTGGACCAGGCGCTGGAGCTCCTGGATGCTGGCCTCGGGGGGGACTTTGAGGCCCAATCTTCGGGCCTCGGCCAGCAGGATGTCGCGGGGGTCCTGAGGGGCTGGGGTCGGCTGTGGTGGGGGCTGGGTGGCCGCGGGTCCCGTGGGTCCGGCAGGCGATCGTCGGGAGCTCCGGGCCCGACGGGCCAGGGCCTGCTCCAGCTTCTTCCACTCCGCTTCGCTGAGGGCCCGGCCGGCCGGGGAGGCCCGCTGGGTCCCGGTCACCTCCTCCTTCAGGAGGGTGAAGCTGATGAAGCCGGTGGGCAGCTTCATCTTCAGCATCAGGCGGTCGGCCTCCTCACTGACGATGAGGCCCACCAGGGCCCTGCCCGACTTGAGCGTCACCCGGTCCAGCTCGGGCACCGGTCTCTGGGGACGCTGCTGTTGAGCCAGGAGCCCCGCACTCAGCACACCGACACAGAGCGCACAGCAGACCAAGCAGAAACCCGACCTTCCCAGACGGATCCTCGGGCCGGGGTCCTCAGTTGGTTTCCTTCGACCGCGCATCAGTCGCCCTCAGCTCCCTCGGGCTCGGGCTCACCCGCTTCCCCCTCGGCCGCAGAGGGGTCTGCCACCCGGAGTTCCGCCTCCAGAAGGAGGCGGGCTTCCTCGAGCTTGGCCTCGGCCTGGGCGGCCACCTCCGTGTCCGGGTACTTCTCTACGACCTTCTGGTAGTACTGCATGGCCTCGGAGTAGTGGTCGTTGGCCAGGAAGTTGTCGGCCAGGGTCATCCACTGACGTGCTTCCTTCTCGGCCTGGAGCCCACGGACGCGGGTCATCAGTTCCTGGTCGGCTTCCCATTCGACAAGCTCAGCAGCGGCCTCGGTCCCTTCGGGGAGGTCGGGGAACTGCTGGGCGAGGGTCCGGTAGAGGCCGTAGGCAGCGACCAGGTCGTCGGCCTGGACCGCAGCCGCGGCCTGGGCCAGGAGCTCCCGGGCCCGGCTGCGTCGGTGGGCCTGGCGGAAGCGCTCGGCGAACTCCGGGTCACGGGAGAGCTCGGCCGCCTTCTTCTCGGCCAGTGAGCCGGCCTCGGTTCCGGGGAAGTCCTCGGTGAGGGTATTGAGGACTTCGACCACCTCGACGAGCTTCTCCTCCTGGAGGAGCTGCCGGGCCCGCTCCCACAGCTTCCGGGTGTGGGCGGTGACCCCTTGGCGGGCCTGGTCGACGGCCTTCCCGATGGCGGGGTCGGCCTGGCTCAGCCCTTGCCCTTCCAGCCCCCGGGCGAGACGCCAGGTCCCGACGAGGTCCCCGGCGGCCAGGGCCGACTCGATCTTCCGGGCCTGCTCGCGGGCGGCGGCGACGAGTGTCTCCAGGTTCCGGGCGGCGGCCTGCTGGACCTCCTTGGGGAAGGGCACTTCGGGCGGTCGGGGGGCGCTGAGACGGGTCAGTATCTCGGCCGCGGTCCCGGCCCGACCCTCGAGCAGTTCGTTACGGGCCGTGGCCAGGGCCTTGTAGGGCTCGAGGACCCGTCGCAACTGGGCGACCAGTTCGACGGGAGGCGGCTCGACGGGGAAGACGAGCAGGGGCTGACCGTCGCCGGCCAGTACGACCAGATAGGTGGTCTCCCGGGCCAGCAGTTCGTCCAGAGTGGTGTTGAGTCTGCGTCCGTAGAGGGGCAGGCCGATGACGTCGTAGGCGACGACGTAGCGGTCCCAGGGATCCTCTCTCAGGCGCTGCCGCCAGGCCAGGTCGGTGTCGTTGAGCAGGCGGAGCTGGAGGAGGAGGTCGCGGGCCTTCTCTTCCATCTTCCGGCCGATGGTGAGACGGGCCTTTACGTAGGGCTGGGCGGCAGCGACCACGTCGGGGCGGGTGAAGAGGTCCTGCTCGTAGTGCTGCCAGCGCCAGCGGGCCCCGGAGCGGTTGAGCTGGAAACGAAGGGACTGCTCACCCCAGGAGAAGCGCCTCTCGGCGTAGTCGATGAACTCCTCACCGAAGACGTCGCGGACGAAGAGCAGGATGGGCAGGTCCTTGCCGTGGGCCAGTTTGATGGCCCGCTGCAGGTCGTCCAGCCAGGTCATCCGCACCGGTCGACCGTCATCGGCCGGGAGCCCCCCGGCCAGTACCCCCAGCAGAACAGTCACGAGGAGCAGCCTGCGCGCCGATACCATTGTCACCTCCTTGGCGAGCCCCCAGACCGCCGGTGAGGAAGGGCTTCTCAGCGTTGCCTCCTCCTCAATATCATACCGTCGCCGACCCCTCCCGTCCACGATCTTCGCAGCGTCCGTATGCCCGACGGCCAGCGGGTCCTAAGTGGTGGCTCCCGGCGCTGTCAGAATGTCAGTCCCTGGTGGGCCCGGGGCGTGGCTGGTGTCAGTCTGTCCGGCCCGCCGCGGGGGACACCCCGGAACCCGCACGTCTACACCTCCGTAAGGCCTGGCGTTGCTTGATATTACGTCACACAGCGCTCAGGCCCTGCCCCGGAGGAAATTGGCACGACCCTTGCTCCCCTACGCTATGAAGACGATAAAGCGTGGCCAAGATTCACGGTAAGGGAGAACGATGATGCCTATTCTGAGTGCGTGGCCGTTCGGGCGTCGGTGGTGGTTCGACCGTTCTGGTGAGTTCCACGAGTTGGAACGGGAGATGCGTCGACTCTTCGACGAGACGATGGGTGGCTTCCTGAACCGCCGGGCCACCAGCCGACGCTTCCCGCTCACCAACGTCTATGAGTCGGAGGACTCGGTGGTCGTGCAGGTGGCGCTGCCCGGGGTGTCCGTGGAGCAGCTGGGGCTGAACGTCACCGGGGAGATCCTGAAGCTGGAAGGCGAGCGGAAGTCGGAGCTTCCCGAGGGAGCCAGCTACCTGGGCAATGAGCGACAGCACGGTCCCTTCAGCCGGCTGGTGACGCTGCCTCAAACCGTGGACGCCACGCAGGCCAAGGCCGAGTACGCCAACGGCATCCTCACGGTGACACTGCCCAAGGCCCCGGAGGCCAAGCCCCGCACCATCGAGGTGAAGGCTACCTGAGAGTGGCCGAGAGCAAGGAGACGGACGATGACGGACGAACACGAAGGCGACGAGACCCCGACCCGGACCTACTGCCCGGCCGTGGACATCTACGACACGGGTGAGTCGGTCGTGTTGGTGGCCGACATGCCCGGCGTGAGCGAGGACGGCCTCAAGGTGGAGGTGGAGCAGAACGTGCTCACCATCAGTGGTGAGATGACGGGTTCCCAGGAGCCCCCCGGACAGATGCAGCACTGCGAGTTCGAGACGGGCCAGTTCTACCGGGCCTTCACACTGAGCGACGAGGCCGACCCCGACGCTACCAAGGCCAGATTCTCCGCCGGGGTGCTGGTGCTGGAGATACCGCGACGACTGGCACCCACTGGCCGACGCATTGAGATCAAGGTGGAATGACTAACCTCAAGTCGCTGAGAGGGTGTTGAGAGGAGGTGAGGTGCAATGGCTCTGGTACCGTGGAGACGCCGGGAGCAAAGTGAGCTGGTCAGCTTGCAGGACCGCGTCAACCGGATGTTCGAAGACTTCTTGCGGGGCTTCCCGGGGGCGCACTGGACGGGGGAGCAGATGCAGTGGACTCCGGTCCTGGACGTGAGCGAGACCGACGAGACCGTACAGGTGACGGCCGAGCTGCCGGGAGTTGACCCCAAGGAGGTGGACATCAGCCTGGCCGACGACGTCCTCACCATCCACGGCGAAAAGAAGGCCGAGAGCGAGGAGAAGCAGAGGGATTACCACCGCATCGAGCGCTCCTACGGGTCCTTCACCCGCACGGTGAGACTGCCGGCCGCGGTGGACGCCGACAAGGTCGAGGCCGCCTACAGGGACGGTGTGCTTACCATCGCCCTGCCCAAGAAAGAAGAAGCTAAGACCCACAAGGTGAAGGTCGATATCAAGTAGGGGCCTCACCACAGGCGCCCGCAGGAAGAGGACGTCCGGCATCTTAGGGGTGTCCTCTTCCTGCCGGCCCGGAGAGGCGGCAGGAAGGCAGGTGTTGTCGGCCTCAGGCCAAGGTCCGGGCCCGACGGAGTTGGTGCCCCCGCTCGTCGGCCCTCTTTGGGAAGCAACAGAATGGGTTTTCTTGCGTTTCTGGCTTGAAAACCGGAACAAAACGGGGTAGTAGTGCGTCTATAAGGAAGCCGGGGGAGTCTGCCTTCATAGGTCGGCGGCCGACGTTAGGGGGCAGGCGGTGGCAGCAAGGACGACCGTCCGATAGGGCGTGATCAAGGTTGACTGATCCCGGAAGGGGCAGAGAACATAGCGCGAGGGGGACTGCAATGAAGACGAAAATGCGTCGTTTGAACAAGAAACAGGCACAATCGTTCAGGAAGCGACTGTTGGAGCGGCGGAGCCGCCTGGTGAGCGTTCTCAAGTCGCAGATGGAGAGCGTGCGCCAGGGGGATGAGCCACGCCTTTCCGACACCGCCGACAGCGCCGCCGGCGCCGCGCAGGAGTTCGAGTCCTTCCAGGTGGCCGAGATGGAAGTCCGGGAGTTGAAGAAGATCGACGGGGCCATCCAGCGTATCGAGGCTGGCATCCTGGACGTCTGCGAGGAGTGCGGTGGCCCCATCGGCCGGGCCCGTCTGCGGGCCCTGCCCTACGTCACCCTCTGCATCCGCTGTCAGGAGCAGTTGGAGAGGGAGGGCGGTCAGCAGGTGGCCGAAGATGGG
>CAZIBA010000191.1:0-5353 GCA_964536795.1 uncultured Planctomycetota bacterium
ACGTCGGGTTCATGTGCGTGTTCCCGCATCCGGAGAACCCGGACCGGTACCTGGCCATGGTCGGCGGCAACTCGCCGGAGGCATGGGTCGGATGCAGTCACCTGAACCTGCAACTCCTCCCGGACTACCTGGTCTGGCAGGGGCCCCGGACCTGGTGGGGTTTCTTCGGCAACGACTGGGAATAGCCTGCCTGCCAAAAGAGGCGCTGGCACCGGAATCGCCCTGGCTACCCTAAAGCCCCGGCTGTAACCGGCCCCGCATCAGAACTCCACGCCCAGCTTGACGTTGGTCCCGGGGGAGGTCGCGATCTTCGGGTATTCCGTGGGCAGTTCCTCGAAGGGTACCACCGGGTCCACAATCTCCTCGCCGGTGAGTCGTCCGTCCAGGATCAGCTGCCAACAGACATCGTAGATCCGCGCTTCGTCCCAGCGGGGATGGTCGCGATTGGGCTCGGAGCAGGCCCGCGAGAAGATGATGTTCGGCCGGTTCTGGTGGGCCTCTGCGCCCAGGTCGAGCCCGGGGGCGTAGGGCGGAGGGAAGGCACCGGCAACGACGTTCCCACCAAAGGCCGCCGCCCGGATAGCGGCCTGCAGGGCATGGACGCTCCCACTGTACTCGATGGCCACATCCACGCCCCGTTTCCTTGTCGCCAAACGGATCTCCAGGCCTACGTCGCAGCCAGTTGGGTCGAACACGAGGTCTGCTCCGCAGGCCTCCGCCACCTTCCGCCGGTTGGCCAGCGGTTCGACAGCGATCACCGGTGACGCTCCGGAGAGTTTGGCGATCTGGACCGCCAGCAGCCCGATGGCTCCCATACCGAACACCGCAACAGCGTCGCCGATGCGAACGTTTCCGTCCCGCACCGCAGCCATCGCGAAGTCGGCGGGGTCGAGACAGACCGCCGACTTCCACGAAAGCCCCTCGGGCACCCTTCGGCACCGCGCCGCCACGGTGGTGTGGACCTCTCGGAAGCCTCCGTAACCCAGGACGCGATCGCCAACCGCGACATCGGTGACACCTGAACCCAGTTCCGTCACCGTGCCTACGAACATGTTGCCGCCGGCGGGGTGGGGCTTGAAAGGCTCCGCCGGCCCCCCTGACGTCACGAAAACCCCGAGTTTCCTGTCGTAGCGTCCACGGCCTCGGGCGTACCCTTTGAAGCCGGCCATCTCGGTGCCGTGCTTGGCAGCGCCGAACTCGCTTCTGACCCGCACCCGGCCGTCACCAAGCTCGGGCACTTCGTACTCACCGATTCCAAGTTCTCCCGGCTTCACCAGCATGAGTTGTCTGGGCATCAGGTTCGCCTTTCTCTTTCCTCAGCCTCGACGGTCTGACCGGTTGTACGTCAGCCGGTCTCATCCACCTCCTGAACGGGCGTACGGTAGGGCAACGCGTTCTGCCAGTCGTGGTGCGCCCACGCCCACCGCGCCGTAAGGTCGGTCGGCGCGCCCTGGTAGAGGCAGAGCCGGCCGCGAACAGAGACCGTGTCACTTCCTTCTTCGCCCGGGGAGACTCTTTTGACAGCTCAGCAACGAGATACCGGTCGGCTAATCTCGCACCATCGCTACTTCTCATGTCTCGCACGGGCGTGCCAGCGATGACATCAAGAGCGAACTCGTGAGGCCTGTCAACAAGCAACGCAGCGTAGAACCTGAGTACCGTGTCAATCTGAAGGCGCAGAATCGCGCCGGCACAGATTAAGAGCCCCGCCCCGGTCACACCGTCGATCGGATTCTCTGCCACGGGCCGCTGTGGTCAGGAGCGCGCCCTCACATGGCCGGGATGCGGATGACCGTTACTGAGTAGAGAGGCACCTCAAGCGACAGTGTTCCGTCAGTGATGCTCGCCCGCGAAGCCTGAGGCACGACGGCCTCCGGTTCCTCAAGTGTATTCCTCGCCCAGGGCACGTCGGCCGAAAGGGTCTGGACATCCGCCGACGCTCCCGACCGGAAGCCCTCCAGATCGACCGCCAGCTCCACCGGGCCGACCGCTCCTCTGTGAACGACGGAGATGAGCAGTGCCCCATCGGTGCCGACGGCAGCGACAGCGTCGATAGTTGGTACGTCTTCGAGCTCGACACCGGCCCGGTTGATGTCGGGCAGGGCTCGAGGGAGCTCTTCGCAGCCACAACTGAGTTGCACCCCCACGGGTGTGGCCCCGTTGAAGGGAGCGAACATAGTCTGCGAGTAGTGGCAGGGGTTGGCAAAGACACCCTCCCTGACCTTCCGCAGACCTCCGCCATGGTTCACGGTGGCCGAGTGGGTGACCATCTCGACGAAAGGCGCAAGACGAACCGCTGCATGGTAAACGAGCGTGTCGTAGATGGCCTCAGCCATAGTGTCGGGCAGGACCAGGTTCTCCCGCGTAAGACGGGCAGACCCTCCTTCTTCGAGCTGGCCTACTCGGGCAAAAAGCTGGAGCTCGGTGATGGCAAGGCGCGGCTCTCCTACACCCGCGTCGAGCATCGCCTCCTGAAGCTCAGCGTGCTTGCCTTCGTAGAAGGCCGGGAAGGCCATGAAGTCGCGATAGATGTCCAGCGGGTCACTGGTCGGGTCCGCATGACCGCCGACCAGTATGTGGTCAGTGATGGAGCGGAGGAGGTCAGCGTCCTCCCGGAGGAGGGCACCATTCCAAGCCTGACCCCGCCAGACGACCGCCCCGCAGGCGATGAGCTGAATCGTGGGGTCCACGGCGAGCATGGCCTCGGCGAACTCGCGATACCGGTCAGCGTAGCCGGCCGGTGTAGTCCAGTTGATCTGGTGGCGGCCGGTAAGCTCGTTCCCGATCTCCCAGTAGCGGACGCGGTGCGGTTCGGGATGTCCCTTGGCCGCGCGCAGTGCGCCCATCTCGGAGTCCACTGGACCGTTGCAGTACCCGACCCAGCGCGCCGCCTCCTCAGGAGTACCGTCACCGGCGTTCAGGCAGATGAGTGGCTCGCAGCCCACGTCCCGACAGAAAGCGATGAACTCGTCGGTGCCGAAAAGGTTGGGCTCGACACCGGCCCAGGCGGGGTTGGGTCTGGTCGGGCGAGCATCCACGGGACCAGCACCGTCCTCCCAGTGGTAACCACTTACGAAGTTCCCGCCCGGCCAGCGAAGGATGGGCAGACTCGACTCTTTGAGGAACCGGATCACGTCCGGGTCGGCGCCGTGGACGTGGTCGGCGGGGTAGAGGAGCACCCGGCCGAGGACGAACTGCCCGGCCTCACGGGCCGTGACCCCCAAACGATAGAGACCATCGGCCGGAGCCGACTCGTCCAGCGCCAGCGTGCCAGTGAAAGTCCCCCACTCTCTCGCGAGTCCCGCGATCTCCGCCACGGTGCCTGCTTTGGCTTCTCCCTCGAGGGAAAGAGCGACTGTGAGGCTGGTGAGGCTGTTGGATCGAGCAACGACCCGGAACTCGAACGTGCGGACGCGGTGAAGCGGGAGGTGCGCCCACTGGGCCACCCCATGGCCAGCGCCCGCGACCTCGACCCGTTGGGCTCGACCGCCGTGAGGCCCGACGTCCGGACTCACAGTGACTTCGTCTCGAGACCCCTGGCGCACCCAGGGAAAGGCAAGCCCATCGGAGCGGGCCTCGAGCATCTGCTCCAGGCCTCCCTCTGGAAGCGACCAGCGTTCAGCAAAGTGCCTCACCGCCCCGATGATCTTCTCCTCGTCGCACTGGAACCTGGCTCCGCCGTCAATCCGCCTGGCCCCGCTGCCGAAGGGATGGTGGGCGAAGGTGGGGTTGCGGAGGATCTGGGCGTGCATGCCGTTGTAGATGTTGGAGCCCAGATGTTCGCAGAACTTCCCGGTGATATAGGGCGTGAGGCGATCTGCGGTCCGCTGGCGGGCATCGATTCGAAGTTGCGCCCGAGCCGGGTCGCCAGTCGGCGTGAACGTGAAGAGCGGCTTCGTTGCGGCCATGATCGCTCCTTCAGATGACCGTGGGACAGTGTCTCACTACCGGCACGGTAGGGTTTAGCCGGAGAGGAACCACGTGGCAAGGGGGTTCCTTCGACTTCACCACCGCGCAGTACTGACGAAGACTGACCAGAACGAGGGGGACTGGCGCGGTCAACCTCGATCAGCTACAGTCAGCCCGGCAACCCGCCGGCTGGCGGGCTGCGAGGAGCACCTTGAGAACGTCTGGTAGCCGATGCGACGTATCTCAGTGCCAACGAAGGGAGTAGGGCAATGGCGAAAGGCAAAACGACGCGGTTCGGGGCGAAGTTCAGGGCCGTGGACCTGGGCACGTATTTCAACTGGCCCCCAAGGAGCCTGAAGGACAACTGGTGGAAGGCCCTTGCCAAACGTATCCGGAACTACCCTGAAGGGAATGAGCAGTCCTGGGGGATACCGTTCCGCATGGGCAGCGGAGCGCGGCGCCGGGCGATCCTGGTGGCTGAAGGAAGGCCCGACGTAACCATCAAGCTGAGCGGGAAAGCGAACTTCATCTGCCTCCTCCACGCCTGGCACCAGCTCCCGGACGAAATCAAAGCTGAAGATCCCTCTGAAGGGCTCGTGGTGGCCGAGTACGTGCTGACCTACAGTGACGGGGCGACTCAGGCGCAGCCCGTGCGCGGGCGGTTCGAAGTGGCCATGGCGGAAAGCCCCGGTCCGCCCTGGGTCGCTCAGAACTTCAGAATGTGGGAGGCGGTTGACCCCGTGAAACACCCGGAGTCCATGAACTGGGGGCATGCCCAGATCGGTCTTGCACGAGCCGGCGGGGAGCCGCTCGTCTACGCCCTGCCCAACCCGAATCCTGAGAGGAACCTGCGCTCACTGACCATCAAGGGTGTGCAGCCTTCTCCCCTGATCGTGGCAGGACTGACTCTCTACCGGGGGGCATCGCACCCGCTACGGCACCTGCCTCGGCGCACCTATCGAGTGCAAGTCCCGGGCAAGAAGCCCGACGTCGAACGTGCGGACGTGGACCTCGGTGGCGTGGTCCGTCTTGAGAGGACGACCGGCCCGCGCGGCAGGCGTTGGCTTAGGTCGAAGTACCCCGGAGTGAGCTGGATCAGGGAACCGGAAGCCGGCAGTGAGAAACTCATCGAGGCGTTCGGCTCAGAAGATGCAACGCTGTCCGTCAAACTGTCCGGCAGGCAACGCTCGCTGAAGTTCTCTCTGGGAGAGGCGTTCCACCGAGGCCGCGCGCCCGCCAGCAGGGGTCGGGCAGAAATCCAGACGCTGGGCAAGGTCCGGCAGTGGATGAAAGTCATTGTCCGTGACTCCCATAGCCGCGAGCCGGTGCCCGTGCGCATTCACTTCTCGGGCAGCCGAGGTGAGTACATCGCTCCCTACGGTCATCCTTCCCAGGTCAACACAAACTGGTTCGAAGAGTACGGTGCCGACGTGGCCATAGACGG
>CAZIBA010000192.1:0-5346 GCA_964536795.1 uncultured Planctomycetota bacterium
CTTCTCGGTGGGCACGGCCGTGGCCCCGCCCACGGTCAGGGCGATGGGGTGGACGTGACGGCCGCCCACCACCTCACCGATGTAGTTGCCCAGCTTCTTCAGGCGCAGGGCCATCTTGATCTCGTCCGGGTGGGAGCCGGCCAAAGGGAGCACGCTGGGGGCGCCCAGGAGGTCGGGCAGGACCAGAAAGAGGACGTGCAGCCAGTGACTCTGGAGCTGCTCACCGTAGAGGATGAGCTTGCGCAGGAGCAGGGTCTGGGGGGAGATGTCCACCCGCATGGCGTCCTCGGTGGTCCGCAGGCTGGTGCAGCTGTGGGCCACGGCGCAGATGCCGCAGATTCGGCTGGTGATGGTCTGGGCCTCGGACCAACTGCGTCCGCGCATCATGGCCTCGAAGAAACGGGGGCCCTCGATGACCTCGAAGCGACACTCTTCGAGTTCCCCGTTCCTGGCGTTGACCACGATGTTGCCGTGGCCTTCCACGCGGGTGACGTGGTGGACAGCGATGTCAACCGTATCAGGCATCTTGAGGGACCTCCGGTTCTCTTGGCTGTAAGCTTCCTCGTCGTGCTCCACGTCGGCTGTGCACGAGCTACCTGGCTCCGCCGCCCACCTCGGTGGGCTCGGCCGCTTCCGAGTAACCACAGTACAGGCGGAACCCGCGCAGGATGTCCTCCACGGTCAGACCGCGTTCGGCCAGCAAGTCCTTCTGGGCATTGACGTTGGGGTTGGGAACCAGGCCCCGACAGCCCTCACACGGGGCACCGTAACTGGGGCACCAGGCCTGACAGCCCGCCCGGGTCACCGGACCCAGACAGGTCATCCCCTTGTCGAACACACAGACGTTCTCAGCCAGCTTGCACTCCACGCAGACCGGATAGTCGGGGATGTCCGGTTCCCTGCCCTGAAGCAGGGCCTTGGTCACCGACAGGAACTCCTCCCGACGGATGGGACAGCCGCGGATGTAGTAGTCCACCTTCACCACCTCGTCCAGGGCCAGGCACTTCTCGGTGACGTCCCAGGGGAAGTCCCTGAGTTCTTTGCCCTTCTCTCCGTAGACGTACTGCTTGACGTCCTCGGTGGGCTGGAAGTTCCTGATCATATTGAGGCCGCCGGTCGAGGCGCAGGCCCCCAGGGCCACGAGCACCTTGCTGTGGTCCCGGATCCACTGCAGGCGTTCCTTCTCCTTCTCCTGCTCGATGGCTCCTTCGCAGAAGGCCACGTCGAACTCCTCGGCCGTCTCGCTCATGGCCTCCCGCCAGCGGACCAGGTCCACCGCTCCCAGCAGGTCCAGGAGTTCATCCTCGCAGTTCAGTATCTGCAGTCCACAGCCTTCGCAGCAGGCGAAGCTGAACACTGCGATCTTGGGCTTGCTCATCGGTCAGATTCCTTCCCGCAGACGACGGACTTGCTCGTAGGTGAAGACGGGGCCGTCCTGGCAGACGTAGACGTTCCCAATCTGGCAGTGCCCGCACTTGCCCAGTCCGCACTTCATGTGTCGCTCCAGCGAGCAGAGGATGCGGTGCTCGGGCAGTCCGCAGGAGAGGGCCTCCAGGACGGTGAACTTGAACATGATGGGTGGTCCGACGATGACGGCGAAGGTGGTGGGGGCGACGGAGACCTCGTCGAAGAGGGTGGTGATGACCCCGGTGTGGCCGGTCCAGCCCTCCTCGGCCCGGTCCACGGTGAGCAGGAAGTCGACGTCGGGTCGCTCCTCCCACTCCTTGAGGTCCCGGCGGAAGAGGAGCTCGCCGGGGTTGCGGGCCCCGTAGAGGATGGTCACCTTGCCGAAGTCGCTGCGCTTGTCGAGCACCTGCTGGATGACCCCGCGGGCCGGTGCCAGCCCCAGGCCCCCGGCCACGAAGAGCACGTCCTGACCCTTGAGGTCCGCCAGCGGCCAGCCGTTCCCGAAGGGACCGCGGATGCCCACTGTGGCCCCGGCCCCCAGGCCGTGCAGGGCGTCCGTCACCCGACCCACGGCCCGCACGCACATCTCGAATCCGTCGTCCACCCTGGTGGGGGAGGAGCAGATGCCGAAGGGGGCCTCCCCGTAGCCGTACACCCAGACCTGGACGAACTGCCCCGGGTTGTAGTCGAAGGGGGCTCCGCCCCGGAGCTTGACCCGGAAGAGCTTCTCTCGCTCGGTCATGGCCTCCACCACGGCCAGCTCGGCGATGCGGGGTTGGTAGGGCGAGCGGGGGCCCGCTCCACCGGCGCCCACGACAGGTCCGACAGTCTCGGTCGTCATGTTCAGCGACTCCCTGCAACTTGAGCAAAGATTTCCTTGATGCTGATGTCGGCCAGGCAGGCCCGCTCGCAGCGTCCACAGCCCACGCACCCGGCCCGTCCGTACTTTTCCATCAGGTACTTGCCCTTGCGCATAATCCGGTGACGGAGCCGGTCGGCCGGCTCGGCTCGGAAGTTCTCACCGCCGGCCACCACGGCGAACCTCGCCAACATGCAGCCGTCCAACACCCGCTTCCGCTCACCGCGCAGGAGCGACAGGTCCACCTCGTCGAAGACGTCGAAACAGTAGCAGGTGGGACAGACCAGCGTGCAGGAACCACAACTGAAGCAGCGCCGGGCCGTGGCCTCCCAGATGAGGCTGTCCCAGCTCTCGCCCAGGATGTCGGGCAGGTACTTGGTGTCGAAGCTGAACTTGGTCTCGAAGGTCGCGGCCTTGGCCGTCCTGACCTTCTGCAGGAGAGCGAACTCGGCGTTGGTGGCGTCGGGGAGGTCGCCCTCGGCCAGGAGCTCCTCTCCCCGCTCGCTGGCGATGTCCACGAAGTAGGCCCCGCCTATGTCGGTGAGCATCAGGTCGTAGCCGGTCGTGGGGTTGTTGCTTTTCATGTCGGCACAGAAAGCGTGCTCGTCACAGGGCTGGGTGCAGTCGAGCCCCACGATGATGGCCCGTTGCCGACGGGCCAGGTAGTTGGCGTCGGCCGGGTCTTCAGCGAAGACGGCGTCCAGGAGCCAGGTGGCGGTGATGTCACAGGGGTGGGCGCCGAAGATGACCCGCTCGGGGGCTTCGATGACCGGCTCGACGACCGGGGGAGACTGGCTGGCGTCGAAGCGCAGCAGCGTCTCCAGGTTGGGGTGGAAGTACTTCTTGGGCGAAAGCAGCGTGATGGGGTAGTCCAGCCTGAGTTCGCTGGCGTCGTCCAGGACGTCGAAGTAGAACTTCTCGGCTTCCGGCTTGCGCTTGGGGCCGACGACTTCGTAGCGCTCCAGCAGTCCGGCGACGAACGTCTCCAGACGTTCCTTGCTCAGGACCTTGGGTAACATCCGCTGACTCCTTTCCAGTTTGCTCGCCAGAGCACGACCGGGGGATGACGGTCAGCCCTCTGAGGTCCCCTTCACCAGCAGGGCCTCCACGTGGCTCACCAGTTCCCGGGGCTCCACCGGCTTCTCCAGGAAGTCCTCCACGGGGAGGTAGTCCTCGTCGGCCTCCCGGGAGAACTTGAAGCCGAACTTCTTGCCGATGGCGGTGAGCACCAGGATGGGGATGCTCTTGGTGGCCGGGTCGCCCTTGAGCTTGTAGCTGACGTGGAAACCCTCGGTGTCACGTTCCATCATCACGTCCAGGATGATCAGGTCGGGCCGCTGCTCCGACACCCGGGTCAGACATTCCGTCCCGGAGCGGGCCGTGTCCACCTCGTAGCCATAGGCCTCCAGCACCGTCTTCAGGGCTTCAACGATGTCCACGTCGTCATCCACGACCAAGATGCGCTTCGACTCTTCGCTCACGAACTCATCCTCCCCGAATGGCCGCCCACCCGAAGACACCCCCACTCCTCAAAAGCGACCGGGAACCGTCGGCCGGGAAAGCCGCCGGAAGACACCCGCTACGGACCTTGACCCGGTTGGCAGAAGGCAACCACCCGCCCCTTGGGTAAAACCGGGGCTCTCCTCCGCGGGCCAAGGGCTTATGACCCTCCTACAGATTACCCTGGAACTTCTTGCGAATCCAGGCAAAAACAAACTGGAAAGCCAGCGATTTGCGTAAGGATCAGCTCCATATAGCTGAAACCCAGCCCGGCGCGAGGCCCTTTCGCAAAAACCCTTCAGCAGATGCGAGGCAGTTCCTCGCCGTAGGGCATCTCCAGCAGCCGGTGACCGCCCACCCGCGTCTCCACCACCACCCGGCCCGGACCGTGACCGCTCACCTTCCCGATGGCCTGCGCCCCCGCTCCCAGCCGATGCTCTCGGAGCGCGCCCAGCACCCGGTCGCCCGCGCCCTCCCCCACCACCAGCACCAGCTTGCCCTCGTTGGCCACCGTCAGGGGGTCCAGTCCCAGGAGCTCGCAAGCCGCCCGCACTCCCGGCTCCACCGGGATGGCCCACTCGCTCACCGTCACCCGCACACCGGCATCCTCGGCCAGCTCGGCCAACGAGGCCGCCAACCCGCCTCGAGTGGGGTCGCGCATCCAGTGCAAGGCCCCGCCACCCACCTTCAGGACGGCCTGGGCCAGCTCGCCCAGGCAGGCCACGTCGCTTTCCACCACGGTCTCAAAGGCGATGCCCTCCCGGGCGCTCAGGACGGCGATGCCGTGGTTCCCGACGGGTCCGGACACCAAAACCACGTCGCCCGGCTCCACCCGACGGGCGTCCAGCTCCACGCCCTCGGCCAGCACTCCGATACCGGCCGTGTTGACGAAGAGACCGTCGGCGCTGCCCCGCTCCACTACCTTGACGTCGCCCGTCACCACCGGCACCCCGGCCTCCCGGGCCGTCCGGCCCACCGAATCGACGGCCCGACGGAAGTCGGCCATCGGCAGGCCCTCTTCCACGATGAAGCTCAGGCTCAGAGCCACCGCCCGCGCGCCGACGACGGCCAGGTCGTTCACCGTTCCGCAGACGGCCAACTTGCCGACGTCGCCACCCCGGAAGAAGAGGGGCTTGACCACGTAGCTGTCCGTGGTGAAGGCCAGCCGACCGGGGGGCACCTCCAGCACCGCGCTGTCGGCAAGTGGCTGCACCTCGCCTGCCCCACCGCCTCTCAGTGCCGGCAGGATGTCCCGCAGGATCAGTTCCCGCATCAGTTCGCCCCCGCCTCCGTGGGCCAGCAGGATGCGGTCGCCTTGAGCGTCCGGGTCCGTCGTCACGTCACGACCTCCCCTGGCCAAAACGGTAGGCTATGCCGCAACTGCCCTCTCGGCTGACCATGCACTGTCCCTGGGGATGGGCAGGCATACAGGACTGCCCGAAAAGCGGGCAGTCCTCGGGCTCCAGGGCCCCCCGCAACACCTCCCCGCATCGGCAGCCAGGGAGTTCGGGGGCCGGTTTGACCTCGATGTCCAAGGCCCTTCGCGCGTCGAAGTCGGCGAACTCCTCCCGCAGCACGAA
>CAZIBA010000193.1:0-5326 GCA_964536795.1 uncultured Planctomycetota bacterium
CTTCCCTGCCCTGAGCTTGCCGAAGGGTCCGGCCGTGTACTGGGGTCTGGGAAAGGTGGGGTGGCACGGGCACCCGCTCCATACGGACCCGCTGGGGAAGCGAGTGCCCGTGGGCGTCCGGCCTGACGCACACAGATGAGACTTGCCTGGATTTGCTATTGACAACTGTTCGTCGATAGTGTATATACTCATGTAAGCGACGAAGGCCAGCGAAAGAAAGGCAAGCCAGTCGTCACTTTTCTCGCAACTTTATCCACTTATAGGACAAGTAGTTACGGCTGCCGTACTCAAATTCGTTTCTGATCTTGGATTTTTCTCTTGACTTTTGGGGCAGAATATGTTATAGTATGTATGTAGGATGGACGATGAGGAGACACGGCCTTGATGCTGAGCACGAACTGGAGTTGGCTCCAAAAGCCCGGTGGGCACTTTCTTTCGGTTTTGAGGTTACATACATAGGAAGGATACTTAGGTTGAGCGGACCTGGTGCAACCCTCGATCGGGACGGACTTTCCGACTGGTTGGCAAGCCGTTACACCAGCGAGCAGCTGGCCCAGAGGCTCCTGAAGCTGATGGGCTTACGCTTCTCGTCGTTGGTGGAGCATCACCTGGCCGACACGCTGGCCCGGAACGTCTGCTCCCTGAGCGAGGTCCCCGACTTCCTCCGGGAGGTGGAGGCGACACCGCCCGGCCGCTCTGTGACGAGGAGCCGGGGACCGACCAGGCGTCAGCTCGTGAGGCTGCACGGATGACTACGGGTCCCTGCAGGGAGGACAGCGGCGGGGCGTGACGTTCAGACACCAAACCACAGGTGGTCCGAGAGACCACCGACGCTGGAGCAGACGGGACGCTTTCACGTCCCGACCGCTCCTCTCCGTACGGATCCGTAGGACCGGTCGCCGGGAGAGCAAGAGAAGAGGGGCCCAAGAGGGGAGGAGCTGCCCATGACCACCGTCATCGTCACCGGGGTGACGGCCCTGCACGCTGGCATCAGCTATCACCGTCGTCTGAGACGTTACATGGTGGAGCTCACGGGGGAAGGCATCTCGGTGGAGTTCGTGCTCACGGCCGATCAGGTCGCCCGACTCCTGACCGAGTTCCGCCAGCAGGAGCGCAAGGTGGAGGAGGTACGGGAGCCCGTGGGCGCCCGCACCCAGGAGGACCCCCAGTCATGAGTGGCGGCCAGGAGCAGGGGCCGGGGGAGAGCGGGAGGAAGGAGCTCTCCCTGGGCATCGCCAACTTCATCGAGACCGAACCGGCCGGGTCGGGCTCCGAACGGGTCATCGAGGTCAAGCGCGGAAGCCAGGCGGCCGGGGACTCGACCCGGGCCGGGGCCGAGCTCAGCAAGACCAGGCAGCAGCTCCTCCGGGACGAGGCCGACCCCCGGATGGTGCTGGTCAGGCTGCTGGAGGACGCCCGCTGGGTGCAGGGCCGGGCCCGGGGTGAGCTTGGGGGGGCCGAGAAGACCGGCGACAAGCTGAACGTGCTCAAGCTGTTCTGGGCCGTGCGAACCGAGTTGGTGAAGATGCTTCAGGGGTTGGGGGTGCTGCCCCGGGAGCTCTTCTTCGAGGACGAGGAGACGAGCTTTGACGACGTGCCTGCTGAAGTCGCCGAGACCATCAGCGGCCTCCTATCGGGCCGCATTGAGCCGCACTAAGCCGCGGACGCCGACCATGCTCCACGACTTCATCCGCGCCTTCTACGGGCTGGACGTGCCCAGGCGGGCCGTCTGCCCGGGGCACAGCGCCCCCTTCGACTACGTGGCCGGGGCCTTCTTCGAGACCTTTGGCGACTCCCTGGTCTGGGCCAACCGCGGTGGGGGGAAGACGGAGCTGGGCTCCGTGGTGACCCACCTGGACAGCATCTTCAAGCCCGGCTGCGAGACCCGCATCCTGGGCGGCTCGCTGGCCCAGTCGGAGCGGATGTACGAGCACCTCTCGCGCAAGTGGTGGCCCCACTTCGACGGCCTGCTGGCCAGGGAGCCACTGAGCAGGCGCACCGAACTGAGGAACGGCTCCACCGTGGAGATACTCACCCAGTCAGAGCGGAACGTCCGCGGTCAGCGCGTCCCCAAGGTGAAGTGCGACGAGGTGGAGGAGTTCGACCGGGAGGTCTGGCAGGCCGTGCAGTTCGTCACCCAGTCCAGGCCCGCTCGAAACGGTCACCCCCCGGTGCGGGCCAGCCTGCAGGCACTGAGCACCATGCACCGGGCCTACGGACTGATGAGCGAGCTGGTGGCCCAGGCACAGAACCAGGAGGCGGGCCAGGCGGGCGGGTTCCGACTCTTCAAGTGGTGCCTGTGGGAGGTCATCGAGCCCTGCCGGGAGCGCGAGTGCTCCCGCTGCATCCTCTTCGAGGACTGCCGGGGGAAGGCCAAGGCCGCCCAGGGCTTCTTCCCCGTCGAGGACGCCCTGGCCATCTGCCGACGAACCAGCCGGGAGAGCTGGCAGGCCGAGATGCTCTGTGAGCGGCCCAGCCGGGAAGGGCTGGTCTACCGGGACTTCGACCCCGACCGCCACGTCGTCGATTGCAGCTTCGACCCGGACCGGCCGGCATACGCCGCCCTCGACTTCGGCTACACCAACCCGACGGTCTGCCTGTTCGCTCAGGAGCGGGACGGCGTGCTGGTGGTCTTCGACGAGTACTACCGGGCCGGGGAGACCACGGCCGC
This sequence comes from uncultured Planctomycetota bacterium, assembly GCA_964536795.1. GTDB lineage: Bacteria > Planctomycetota > DG-23 > CBDVDV01 > CBDVDV01 > CAZIBA01. The sequence continues at coordinate 2,672 of CAZIBA010000193.1, forward strand.
CCACGCCCGCGTGCTCCGGCCCCTCTTCGAGCGCTACCGGGTGGCCCGGGCCTGGGCCGACCCCGCCGGGGCCGAGCAGCGCTCGGTCCTGGCCGGCCACGGCGTCCCCAGCGAACCGGCCGACAACCGGATGGAGCGGGGCCTGGAGGCCGTCCGTTCGCGCCTCAAGGCCGACCCGGTGACCGGACGCGTGGGACTGCTCTTCGATCGGCGGGTCAGGCACACCCTGAAGGAACTGAGCCAGTACCACTACGAGCCCGGCTCCGAAGCACCCGTGAAGGACGCCGACCACTGCATGGACGCCCTGCGCTACCTGTGCGTGGGCCTGCGGAAGCCCCTCCGCCGGGCACGGGTGAAACTGACCGAGCGCCGTCGATCGTTTTGGAGACTGTGATGCCAAGAGGAACGAGAGAGGCAGACGGGCTGTCCCTCACCCTGACCCTCTCTTAGGGGGAGAGGGGACTCGTCGGCGGCGCCAAAGCTTTTGTCCCTCTCCCAGTGGGAGAGGGCCGGGGTGAGGGTCAGACCGGCGACGTGCTGAACTGTGACCAAGTGAGGAAGGACGAAGGATGACCACTGCCTATCGAACGGTGACGGGTGAGGTGAGTTTCCGAGGGCGTACCGCTAAGGGGCTGAAGCACCTGGCCCGGGGCTCGACCGGTCTGGCCGTCGGCGCCGGGGTGAAGCTGCCCGCCGGTCGCGAGCTGACCCGCTTCACGCCCACGGGGTACCTCACCTCTGTCGGCCGGGGGCTCCTGGGGGCCTACTCGCCCTACGCGGTGTCGGTGGAGACCCGCAAGCGGATGCGTCTGGACCCGCAGATCCGTCTGGCCCTGGCGGCCGTCAAGGCCCCGGTGATGGGGTTGGCCTGGCGGGCGGAGTCGGCCGACGCCCGTCTGGCCCGCTTCGTGGAGTCGGCCCTTCGGCCGGTCTGGCGGTCGCTGATGCGCTCGGCGCTGAACGCGGTGGACTTCGGCTTCCAGGTGCACGAGAAGGTCTGGCAGATCGCCGACCTGGCAGTGGAGGAGCCTGGTCCCGACGGGGCCCGCCAGGTGCGCACCTACGACGACGCCGTCACCTACCGCAAGCTCAAGGACCTGGACCCGGCCACCGTGGTCATCCTGGCAGACGAGCGGGGTCACTTCGCCGGCTTCAAGCAGACCTCCACCGACGTGGTGGTGCCGGCCGAGAAGAGCTTCGTGGTCACCCTGGAGAAGGAGTGGGGGAACCTCTACGGCACCAGCCGACTGGAGGCGGCCTACGAGTCCTGGTACTGGTGTCGGGTGATGTACGCAAGCTGCAACCGCTACTTCGAGCGCAAGGGCGACCCGCCCATCAAGGGTCACGCCCCGGCCGAGGTACGCCTGGACGAAGAGGGCAACGAGGTCAACTCCCTGGACGAGGCCAATGCCGTCATCCACAGTCTGCGGGCCGGGGGGACGGCCGTCTTCCCCGACGAGCGCGACGAGCACGGCAACCCGCGCTGGGACTTCGAGTTCCTCCTGGACGACAAGCGGGCCGAGATGTTCCTGGACTACATCCGGCACCTGGAGGTGATGAAGCTCCGGGCCCTGCTGGTCCCCGAGCGCGTGCTCACCCACGAGGGCGGCAGCGGGAGCTACGCCCTGGCCCAGGAGCACACCGACACCTTCCTCCGCTCCGAGGAACTGCTCATCCAGGAGCTCCTGGACCACGTCAACCGTTACCTGCTGCCCCAACTGGTGCTCTACAACTTCGGACCGAGCGCAGCACCCGTCCGCATCACCACCAGCGGACTCAGCCGAAGCAACCGCGAACTCATGAAGGAGCTTCTCCTTCGCCTCCTCGACGCCGAGCGGGCGGCCAGCCAGGGCCAGCGACCCAACCTGGCCGCCGTCATCGACACCGTCAGACTGCTCGAAGAACTCAACCTGCCGGTCAGAGAGGAATCGGAAGGCTCCACTCAAGCGGCGACCGGGTAGGGACCCGTACGGGTCCGCGGACAGACCTGCCTGTGGTGAGCCCGGTCGAACCACCTGTGGTGAGCCCTCCTTCGCCGAGGCTACGGCGGGCAAGCTTGCCGAAGGGCCTGTCCTGAGCCTGCGTGTCCCGAGCACCGTCGAGGGGTCGAAGGGTCGAACCAAAGGTCTGTTCCTACAAGCATGGGAGGTCAGGCATTCCTGCTTGACCGGGCTGTGGGCGGCGGACACGAATGTCCGCCCTCCCGAGGGTGGCCCACCTTGGCTCTGACAGGGCGGGCGCGAAACGTGGGAAACACGGGCTGAGCAGTCAGCCAGGAACGGAGTCTCGATTTCCGATGCTGGCGGACACGAATGTCCGCCCTCCCGAGGGTGGCCCACCTTGAAAACGGCCTCAAGGTGTGCCGCCCAGGGGTCTCCCTCTCCCTCCGGGAGAGGGCTGGGGTGAGGGTGTGATGCGCGGTGTGAGACTTCCTGAACCGGTACGTGAGGGGTGTGAGCCGTGAAGACCGTCAAGTTTGCCGACGTGCAGTTGGGTGACGAGCTGTTGACCGTGGCTGCCGAGCCCGAACGGCTCATCAGCCAGGAGGACCCGCTGCTCTGGAGCGACGTAGCTGAGGTGTCCGAGGGCAGTCCCAACTGGCTTTGGCGGATAGCCGCCGTGGTCCTGGCCGTCAGGACCGACGCCCTGGCCCTG
>CAZIBA010000194.1:0-428 GCA_964536795.1 uncultured Planctomycetota bacterium
GAACTGCAACTGGAACTCAGTGAATGGCCACCGTCACTGGTGGGCGAGGCCATCGGCCGTTACAAGGCCGACCTGGTGACGGCCCAGGAGGCGCGGGAAGGGGCTACGGAGGAGTACGGCCAGACCCTGGCCACCATCTACGAGCACTACCAGAAACTGCTGGGCCTGCACTCGGCCCTGGACTTCGACGACCTGCTGGGGAAAGCGGTGCAGCTTCTCAAGGAGAACGAGGAGGCGCAGACGCATCTTCACGAGCGCTTCCACTACGTGATGGTCGATGAGTACCAGGATACCAACCTGGCCCAGTACGAGCTGGCCCGGCTATTGGCCGCCCACAGGAAGAACATCTGCGTGACCGGTGACCCGGACCAGTCCATCTACGGCTGGCGGGGGGCGCGGCTGGGGAACATCCTCCGCTTCCCCGAGGA
>CAZIBA010000194.1:438-5306 GCA_964536795.1 uncultured Planctomycetota bacterium
CTACCCCGACTGCACGGTGGTGATGCTGGGGCGTAACTACCGCTCCAGCCGGCGCATCCTGGCCTCAGCCGACGAGCTGGTGTCCCACAACGTCCGCCGATTCAAGCGGAAGCTGTACAGCGAGCACGAGGAAGGCGAGAGGCTTGCGGTACTGGCCTGCCTGGACGAGACCGAGGAGGCCAGGGCCGTCGCCGAGCGGGCCCACCGGCTCATCCGCGCCGGCACGCCGGCCGGCGAGATCGCCGTCTTCTACCGCACCAACGCAATGAGCCGGGCCCTGGAGATGGGCTTCGCCCGGGAGGGTGTGCCCTACCGGGTGGTGGCCGGCATCGAGTTCTTCCAGCGGCGAGAGGTGAAGGACCTGCTGGCCTACCTGATGCTGGCCCTCAACCCCAACGACGACCTGGCCTTCGTCCGTTGCCTGGACGCGCCTCCCAAAGGCCTGGGGACGACCAGTCTGGGGAGGCTCCGCGACCTGGCCCGTACGCAGGGCCGCTCGCTCTTCGGTGCCTCCGAGGCCCTCGACCAGATTCCCCGGGTGTCGAAGAAGGCCAAGGGGGCCCTGGAGAAGTTCCGGGCGCTGGTGGAGGAGCTGCGTGTGAAGAACGAGGCCGGCGGCTCGGTGGGTGAGCTGCTTCGTCATACCAGCGAGGCCACCGGGTACGAGGCTTACCTCACGGGCCGTTTCGACGACGCCGGTGAGCGCCTGGCCCACGTGGCCGAGTTGCTGGACGCCGCCGACAGCTACGACGAGCGCCCCGCACCCGACGGTCTGCGGGGGTTCCTGGAGGAGGCGGCCCTGGCCGGCGACCAGGACGGCCTCGACGAGCGCTCCGACACGGTGAAGCTGATGACCCTCCACGCAGCCAAGGGCCTGGAGTTCGACCACGTCTTCACCGTCGGCCTGGAGGAGGGTCTGCTTCCCCTGCTGGGCGAGGACGAAGACGACGGCGAGGAACTGGAAGAGGAACGGCGACTGCTCTACGTGGGCATCACCCGGGCCCGCAAGTCGGCGGCACTGAGCTACGCCCACTTCCGCCGACAGTACGGTCGGGAGGAGGCCCGGCTCCCCTCCCGCTTCCTGACGGAGCTGCCCGAGGAGCACGTCACCGTCACCGACCTGGCTTCCGAGGCCGAGGGGCATTACCGTCCCGGGCGACTGGCCTACGTGTCGGCCCCGAAGCCCCGGCAACGTTCGCCAGAGGGCCCCCAGCCTGGTGAGTGGGTGGAGCATCCCACTTTCGGGCAAGGGCAGGTGATGATCCTGGAGCCTGACGGTGACGACGGCAAGGCCACGGTGCGCTTCGTTGACGGCAGCACCCGCGTTCTGATACTGAAGTACGCCAAGCTGTCGCGCCTGGAGCGCCGGGGCTGAGCGTGTTGGCGGACAGGAATGTCCGCCCTCCCCCAGAAGGGAGGCCGGGCATTCTTGCCCGGCACGTCCAAGAGACGTCTGAAGGAGGTCAAGGTGCATTTTGGTTGCTGTGCCGGTCTGGACAAGCTGGAGGTGATCGCCCAGGCGGGCTTCGACTACATTGAGCCCTCGGTGAACGGTACGGTGGCGCCTCTGGAGGGTCCCGAGAAGCTCGAGGAGGCCCGTCAACTGCTCGCTGGCGCCCGCATCGGTCCCGAGGCCTTCAATCTGTTCGTCCCCGGAAGCGTCAGGCTGGTGGGCCCGGAGGTGCAGTGGGAGACGGTGACCCGCTACGTGACCACGGCCTGCGAACGGGTGAGCGAACTGGGGGGACGCATCATCGTCTTCGGGAGCGGTGGCGCCCGCCGACGGCCCGACGAGTTCCCCCAGGCCCGGGCCCGAGAGCAGTTGGAGCGCTTCCTGAAACTGGCCGGCGACGCCGCACAGGAGGCTGGCGTGCAGATCGCCATCGAACCCCTGCGCCAGGCCGAGACCAACGTCGTCAACACGGTCGCCGAGGCCTTCGAGCTGGCCAAGGACGTGAAGCACCCGGGGGTGCACGTCCTGGCCGACCTCTACCACATGGCTGCTGAGGAGGAGTCTTTCGACGTCCTCTCCGGAGTGGGCGGTCGGCTGATTCACGTTCACCTGGCCGAGCCACCCGATCGCACGGCACCGGGAACGATCGCCTACGATTTCCGTCCCTTCCTCCGGGCGCTTGCCCAGATCGGCTACCGAGGCCGGGTCTCCGTGGAGTGCCGATGGGAAGATTTCCCTTCCCAGCTCCCCCGGGCCCTGGCGGTGCTGCGCCAGCAGTGGGCCGAGGTGACCGGGTGCTGACTCACCGGCCGCTGAACTCCGCTCGGGCTTCGGCCCTCCTGCTCCTGATGGTGTTGGGCCTGAGCAGTCTGGGCGCCTCCTCACCGGACGAGCTTCGCGGGGAGCTGGACCGCATCTTCACCGACCGGGGCCTGAAGGGCGTGGCCCTGGGGCTTCGGGTGGTCTCGGTCACCGACGGCAAGGTGCTCTACAGCTTCCACGCCGACGAGGCCCTCATCCCCGCCAGCAACGTGAAGCTCGCCACCACCGCTGCAGCTCTCCACTACCTGGGCGCCGACTACCAGTTCACCACCAGGGTCTCAGCGGGCGGCGCCATCGACGAGCGAGGAGTCCTGCAGGGCGACCTGGTTATCGTCGGGGGTGGCGATCCCAGCATCTCCGGCCGCTTCTACGACGGCGACCCCACCGCAGCCTTTCGCCAGTGGGCCGAGGCCCTCCGCCGACGGGGGCTGCGCACGGTGACCGGCGACTTAGTCGGGGACGACCGCTTCTTCGACCGCCAGTACCGCCATCCGAGTTGGCCCAGGGGTCAGGAGGCCTACTGGTACGAGGCCCCCATCGGCGCCCTCAGCCTGAACGACAACTGCGTGGACTTCACCCTCTCACCCACCACCCCGGGCCGGGTGGTCGGCCTGTCGCTCTCCCCACCGACGGACTACCTCAACTTCAAAAACGCCTGCCTTACCCGCAAGGGCCGGAGCGCTCCCAAGGTGCTCTTCGAGCGGGCGAGGGGGAGCCGGGAGGTGGTCCTCCGCGGTTCCGTCACCACCGGTGTGGAAAAGGTCACCAATTACGTCACCGTGGATGACCCCGGTGAGTTCTTCCTCACCGTCCTGGCCCAGGTGCTGCGGGAGGAGGGCATCGAGGTGCAGGGACGTGCCCGGCTCGTGGGAGTGAACGAGGTCCTTCCTTCCCTCACCGCCCTCGTGGAGCACCGTTCGGGGCTGGTCGAGAGCATCCGGGTGGCCAACAAGCGAAGCCAGAACTTCTACGCCGAGCAGATCCTGAAAACCCTCGGCCGGGAGCTCCTCGGGGAGGGAAGCTTCACCCGAGGCGGGGAGGCGGTCCAGGCCTTCCTGGAGAAGCAGGCCGTCACCACCGAGGGTTGCCTACTGGTGGATGGTTCGGGGATGTCCCGGGAGAACCGGCTCACGGCCCGCTGCATCACGGAGCTTCTGGTGCAGGTGGCCCGCTCGGACGTGGGCCAGACCTACATCGAGTCGCTGGCCCGAGCCGGCACCGATGGCAGCCTGCGCAACCGTCCCCTCAAGTCGGACGTCCAGGCCGAAGCCTTCGGCAAGACGGGCACGCTGGCCGGCGTCCGGGTGCTCTCCGGCTACGTGCGCAGCCAGGGGGGGGAGCTCCTAACGTACTCGTTCCTGATGAACGGCGGAGCGGCAGGGAGCTGGACCGCGCGGGCCCTGCAGGACCGGGCCCTCGACGCCCTGGCCCGCTACTGAGGGGGCCGAGCTACTTGGCCTCCCGCCCCTTGGCCAGCTCCTGGAGCCTGGGCTGGTCGAAGCCAACGATGACCACGTCACCATCGGTGATGACGGGGATGCCCAGTTGACCGGAGATGCGCTTCAGCTCCTCAACGGACGACTCATCGGCCGTCACGTCCACGTCACGGAAGTCGATGTCGTGGTTCTTGAGGAACTGCTTCGCCTTGGCGCACCACGGACAGGTGGGGGTCGAATAGACGATCACCTCGCTCATCGCTGCCTCCTGGGAGCTCAACCACGGACGAACCCTGGCCTTGCACCGGCATTCTACCCGCACGACCCGGTGCGACGCAACCGTTGCCCCGGCTGCCTTGACGGTCAGTCGAGGTGGTCGTAGACTCAAGGTGCTCACGAGCGCGGCCACCGAGGTATCGGCAATGACCGAGCAACGACCCACCCTCGACAGTCCTCCCCCAGCCCTTCAGGGTTCCCGTCTCCGTTTGGCGGGGCTGGTGTTTGCTGTGGGGTGCTGCTCCCTCATCGCCCAGAGCCTGCTGGTGCGGGAGTTCCTGGTGGTCTGCTTCGGCAACGAGCTCTCGCTGGGGGTCATCTTTGCCAGTTGGCTCATCGGTATGGCCACGGGCGGGGCCGTGGGTGGTTTCTTGTCGCAGAAGCGGGCCCGGGCGACGCTGCTGGCTGGTGCCCTGGGTGCCGGCCTGGTGCTTCCGCTGCAGCTCGTGCTCATCCGGGCCAGCCGAACCCTGGTGGGGGTGCCCGTGGGGGAGCTGGTGCCCCTGGGTAGGCTGCTGGTTCTGGCCCTGCTGCTGAGCGCCCCCGGGAGCTTCTGCCTGGGTCTGACCTTCGCCCCGGCCTGCGCTCTGCTGGCCGGTCGCGTCCACAAAGAGACACAAGGCGTCAGCCCCTTGCCTGGTGCGACCGCTATCGGCCGGGTCTACGTGCTGGAGGCCCTCGGGGCGCTGGCCGGGGGGAGCCTGTTCTCACTGGTCCTGGCCGGGCGTGCCGCCACGTTCACGGTAGCGGCTGGCGCAGGTGTCGTGCTGGTGGTGCTGGGGAGCCTGGCTGCCCGCCGACCGGCGGCCTTGACCCGCCGGCCGGCGGGCTCAGGCCGCCCTGAGCGGCCTTCGACAAGGTCAATTGCTCAGGCCGCCCTG
>CAZIBA010000195.1:0-5277 GCA_964536795.1 uncultured Planctomycetota bacterium
AGCCCCTTGCCTACGTTGCACTTGCTGGCGTCCCTGACGCTGGTCGTGGCCGTGGCGGGAATAGCGCCTGTGAGAGCGGCCACCTACTACGTGGACCAGAAGCACCCCCAGGCCAGTGACGCCAACCCGGGCACGGAGGACCCCCCCTGGAGATCGGCCGGCCACGGCGCACTTCAGCTCGAGCCCGGTGACACCCTCCTCGTCAAGGCGGGGCACTACTACGCGAGGACGGCTCGACGGGCCAAGCCGGGGATCTCGACCGCGCGCGGGGGGACGGCCGAGAAGCCCATCACCATCAAGGCGAACCCGGGTCACGAGGTGGTGGTGATGGGCGGGCCCACCCCCGCCACCCCGGCCGCCGAGTTCACCAACCCGGTCATCGGTGCCGGCGGCGACCACGTCGTCATCGACGGTTTCAAGGTCTACGGCTGCGTCACCCTCTGGGACGTCAAGGACTGTATCGTCCGCAACTGTGAGGTCTGGGCCGGGTACGACACCGAGTTCAACTGCTGTGTCCGTCTGGAGGGGACCGAACGCTGTCTGCTTCAGAACAACATCATCCACGACAACGACGCCCGGGTGCTCTCACCCCGCGCGGGCGGAAGTCTGGGCAACGCTCCCCTGGTCATGTCCCGGGACACCGTCGACTGCATAATAGAGCACAACGAGTTCTACAACGCGGCCGCTACCGCAGTGCGGCTGAAGGACCGGCCGGAGAACGTGACGGTCCGGTGGAACCTCTTCTGGGGGAAGGGCTCGGGGGTGTCGTGCCCGACCGGGGATCTGGGCAAGAAGGTCGTCATCCGGGGCAACGTCTTCCGGGGGCTGAGCAGACCGGGCGTGGTCGTCAGCCTGTCCCTGGACGGCTTGACCGTGGCCAACAACACCTTCTACGACAATAGCCGGGACATCTACACCTACACCGGGGGCAGCACCGACATCCAAATCCACAGCAACATCTTCGCCCATACCAAGACGGGCCGGATGTTCATGTACGTGGAGCCTCACGAGAAGGAACGGAACCGGGACGGGGCCCTGGCCAACGTCACCCTATGCGACCACAACTGCTACTTCGGCCCCGCCCGCTGGGAGGTCAACTACGGCACGGCCGCAAGCACCCTCACCCAGTGGCGACGCTACGGGCCGTACAGATTTGACCAGCACTCCCTGGACAGCGACCCCCGGTTCGTTGACCCGGAGGCCGGCGACTTCCGCCTCCGTCCCGACTCCCCCTGCCGGGGGGTGGGTCGAGACGGCCAGGACCTGGGCGCCTACGGCGCGGGGAGCGACCTGGTTGGCGTGAACCCGGCCAGCAATCCCTCTTACGGCGCACGGAGCACGGTCACCTACTGAGCCTCGGCCGGGGGACGAAAACGCCTCGCGTCCCGAGAGTGAATGGGGTTGGATGCTCTGGAAAGGCGGTGGCCGACTTCGGGCAATCGGGGTCCACGAAGGAAGGTGGGAAGGAGACGGGTGCGATGCTGCGGTCACTGGTTGTTGTCGGTGTGGTCCTGACGCTGTTGGCCTCTGTGATCCAGGCGGCTGAGGTACGGGCCGACCACCCACGGATGTTGCTCAACGCCGAGACCCTCCCCCTCATCCGGGAGCGCTGCCGCACGGTCGATGAGGCCGTCTTCGACGCCCTCATCGGCCGCCTGGAGCAGGCCATGAACGACCCCCCCCAGCCCCACCGGTAGCACGCCTTCCGGGCCCGGGCCTTCGCCTTTGCCTACCTGGTGAGCGGGGAGGAGAAGTACGCGCGCAAGGGCCTGGAGTGTCTCAAGGTCACTATGCGCTACCACCTGGAGATGGTGGAAAAGGGCGGCCCGGGTACCGGCCCGGGCGGGTCGTCGAACTGGGAGACGGTGATGCTCCGGCGGCTCAACTACGTCACCTACGACTGGCTCTTCAACTTCATGAGCCCGGCCGACCGGGTGGAGCTGGGCCAGATGATCCTGACCATCTCCGACGTCCACAAGGAACGCGACACCTGGAACCACGTCTACGCCGGCGGCTACAACCGCTTCGAAAACGACATCCTGGCCGCCCTGGCGGTGGTCAAGAGCGGGGTGGACGACGCCAAGGCCGCGGCCTACCTGAAGAGCGGCTACGACCACTACATAAGTCAGTTCTTCCCCGCCCGCAACCAGGTGGCCAGCGACGACGGCGGCCTGGCCAGTGGGATGGGTTACGCCTTCTACAACTACATCCCCGTCGAGGCCCGTTTCCTCAAGTGTTGGCAGACGGCGACGGGTGAGGACCTGACGGCCCTGGACAACAGCCTCAAGAACTTCGGGGTCTGGACCCTCTACTGCTCGCTGCCCGACCGCCGATACGCCCCCCTGTGCGACATGACCTCGCCGCAGGCTACTCTCGGTCGGCGGGTGCTGATGATGGCCGCCTCGCTCTACGGTGACGGACGGGCGGCCTGGCTGGCCCCCCCCTTCTCCGACCGTTACACCATGCACTCGGCCCCCGAAGAGCTCATCTGGACCGACCCCTCGGTGAAGCCCATACCCCCCGACGACCGCCTGCCCAAGGGACGCCACTTCGAGGGGCTGGGCTGGGTGGCCATGAAGAGCGACTGGTCGCCCCAGGCCACCTGGGCGCTGCTGACCAGCGGCAACCGCTACTACGGTCACACCCACTACGACCAGAACCATTTCGTCATCGCCAAGTACGACCTGCTGGCCTCCGACGCCATGCAGCGGGTCTGGAGCACCCTGGGTCACAACACCCTCCTCGTTTTCGACCCGGAAGACCCCGAGGACGACGGCACCCAGCCGCGCGGCGGCGGGAAGAGCATGGTCCGGTACCTGGAGGTGGTGCCCGTCGAGAACCGCCCGGGTGAGATCGTCCGCTTCGAGACCAACGACCACTACACCTACACCTGTGGCGACGCCAGCCGGGCCTACGGGGAGAAGGTGAAGACGTTCACCAGGCAGTTCCTCTTCCTTCACCCCGACACCTTCGTCGTCTACGACCGGGTTGCTTCAGCAAAGCCCGCCTCGCGCAAGGTCTGGCAACTCCACGCCGACACCGAGCCGAGCCTCGAGGGGACCACCAGCACCATCGTCCGCGGGGAAGGCAAGCTCACCTCGGCCACACTCCTCCCCCGCCGACCCGTCATCAAGAAGGAGTTCCAACACATCGAAGGGGCCGAGGGCACCAAAGCCGAGCTCTGGAACGTCACCGTCGAGGCCCCCCAGACGACCCAGGCCGAGCAGTTTCTCCACGTGCTTTACGCTTCAGGCAAGGACGAAGACCGGCTTCCGGCCGTGACCCTGGTGGAGGAGGCGGGCTCGGTCGGCGCCAGTATCGTCCTGGGCGACACCACCTACACGGTGACCTTCGCCGGTGAAGGAGAACCGGCGGGACACGTCAGGATAACGAAGGGCAGCTCAACCGTACTGGAGCAGGACCTGACGGGGGGCATCCAGCCCCAGGCCGGCTACGCCATCGAGTCCAGGTAGAGAAGGAGAGGGAGACGCTATGCGGAGAGGCAAAGGTGTCATCGGCGCCGTTGTGGTCGTCCTGATGCTGTCGGGTGTCTTTCCGGCGAGGGGCTTCGCCGCCGAGGTGCGGGTGGACCATCCCCGAATGCTCTTCAATGCAGACGATCTGCCGGAAATCCGTCAGCGCTGTGAGACCACACACAGAGAGACCTATAAGATCGTCAAGGACTACGCCGACTCCCGGTTGGACTACCAGCCTGAAGCCCGGCCGCAGCCGGCCGTCATTCCGGGCATCCACGGCTTCGTCTACCAGGTCACCGGGGACGAGAAGTACGCCAGGGCCGCGGTGCCCATACTGCGCTACTACATCAAGTACCACCTGGACCTCGTCCGCAAGGGCGCCGAGGCCGGCCGCTGGGACACGGTGGCGCTCCGGCGCGCCAACTACATCGCCTACGACTGGCTGTATAACGCCCTCACCCCCGAGGAGCGTCAGGAGCTGGGCAAGATGCTCCTGGAGATAGCCGAACTCCACGAGGAAAAGGACACCTGGAACCACGCCTACGCCGGTGGCTACAACCGCTACGAGAACGACTTCTACTGCGGCCTGGCCCTGCATAAGAGCGGCATCGACGACGCCAAGGCAGAAGGCTACATCAAGAGTGGGTTCGACTTCGTGCTCAAGCAGACCATGGCGGGTCGAAACCAGGTGGCCAGGGACGACGGCGGCATCCAGTCTGGCATGGGCTACGCCACCTACAACTACATCCCCGTGGAGGCCTACTTCCTGGCCCTCTGGAAGTCGGCCAGTGGAGAGGACCTGTTCGACGAGGATACCAGCTTGCGCTACTTCCCGGTCTGGGCCCTCTATACCATCACCCCGAACTTCGAGGCCCCGCCCATCTGCGACATCGGTGTGTCCTCCGGCGTGCTCAATGCGGAAACGCTCGAGGGCAACACGGCGATGGAGCCCAACTTCCTCCGTTTGTACCTGTCACTTACGGCCAGCCGCTACCGCGACGCCCGGGCGGCCGGGCTTATGCCCGAACCCGGGGGCTACTGGTACAGCAGCGCCCCGCGCTTCATCCTCTGGAGTGACCCGGCCATCAAGCCCGTGGGGCCGGGCCCGGAGCTCCCCCGTGGCCGACACTTCGAGGGCCTGGGCTGGGTGGCCATGAGGACCGGCTGGGACCCCGACGCCACCTACTCCATCTTCACCTGTGGCGACTCCTACTACGGCCACAACCACCGTGACGTCAACCACTTCGTCATCTACCACCAGGGCTACCTGGCCGCTGACGCCCGCAGTCGCATCTACGAGACCCTGGGCCACAACACCTTGCTGGTCTACACCGACGGCGGCGACGGCGAGCAGCGCCGACCCAACAGCGACACGATGGTTCGCTACAAGGACCCCGTCGACCCCACCTGCGACAGCGGTGACATCGTCGCCTTCGAGAGCAACCCACACTACGTCTACGTCTGTGGCGACGGAACCAAGGCCTACAACTGGCTGGGCAAGGGCGACTACGTCTACGGCCGGGAGCGCACGGTCTACAAGCCACAACTGGAGAGCTTCACCCGCCAGTACGTCTTCCTGCTTCCCAACACCTTTGTGGTCTACGACCGCACCGCCTCCGTCAAGCCCAACGCCCGCAAAGTCTGGCAGCTCCACTCCTGGACGGAGCCCGAGGTGGGCGACCGCCGCATCGTCACCAGACAGGGCCAGGGGCAACTCACCTGTACCACCCTCCTCCCCGAAAGGCCGGTGATCAAGAAGCAGCTCCAGGAGCTCACCGGAGCCGAGAACACCCGCGCCGAC
>CAZIBA010000196.1:0-5269 GCA_964536795.1 uncultured Planctomycetota bacterium
CTGGGCCCTGGAGATCCACGGCATCGAGGTGCTCACCCGCGCCGGCGTAACCGACCGGGTGGGCGACGACGAGCGGGAGGCCGCCGCCCACGAGTTCGCAACTGAGCTGCGCCACAAGCTTGGCATCTAAGCGAGAGGAAACCCCTGTGGGCAGCGAGACACTGGCGATCGACGGAGGCACACCGGTTCGGACCGAACCGCTGCCCGGGCGGAAGCCCTTCGGCGACAAGGAGATAGAACTCGTCACCCAGGCCCTTCGCAGCCAGAACCTCTTCCGCTGGGGGGGCACCTTCGTGGCCGAGTTCGAGAAGCGCTTCGCTCAGCTTTACGACGCGCCCGGCGCTGCTGCCTGCACCTCGGGGACGGCGTCGCTCCACCTGGCCGTGGGGGCAATCGACCCCGACCCGGGCGACGAAATCATCACCGCCCCCATCACCGATATGGGTTCCATCATCCCCATCATCTACCAGCAGGCCATCCCCATCTTCGCCGACGTGGACCCGGAAACGGGCAACGTGGACCCCGACGACGTCGAGGCCAAGATCACCGACCGCACCCGGGCCATCATGGTCATCCACCTCTTCGGCTCACCCGGTCCCATAGACCGTTTCCTCGAGGTCACCCGGAAGCACGGCATCCCCCTCATCGAAGATGCCTGCCAGTGCCACGCCACCCGCTACAAGGGTCAGTACGCCGGCAGCTACGGGGACATCGGCTGCTTCTCCCTGCAGCAGTCCAAGCACATGACCTGTGGCGACGGCGGCGTGACCATCGCTCAGGACGAGGAGACGGTGGACCGGATGCGTCTCTTCGGCGACAAGGGCTGGGTGCGGGGCGGGGAGGGACCCCGGGGCTATCGTCTTCACGGCCCCAACTACCGTATGAACGAACTGCAGGGGGCCGTGGCCCTGGCCCAGTTGGACCGGGTCCGTGACGTGGTCGAGCGAAGGATGGCCCTGGGGGACTACCTGAACTCGCTCCTGGCCGACGTGGACAACGTCCGTACCCCACCCCGCTCCGACGACGTGGAGCACTCCTACTGGCTCTACCCGCTGCGTCTGGTGGAGCACGACGCAGCGCGCTTCTCCGAGGCCCTGCGGGCCGAGGGCATCCCGGCCGGGGCCGGCTACATCGGCAAACCCATCTACCTGTGCGCTGCCTCACTCCGGGACAAGAAGACCTACGGCAAGAGCCACTGGCCCTTCAATGCCCCGGTGAGCCGGTCGATCGAGTACGTGGAAGGGATGTGCCCTAACACAGAAGACTTCCTGAAGCACCTGGTGACCATCTCCCTCCACGAGGATATGAGGGAGGCCGATATGAACGACTACGCCGAGGCCATCCACAAGGTCGCCCGGGGCCTCGCGCCCTGAGTGCGGTCTTCGAGCCGCTAACCGACGAGGAGCACGGCCGGACAAGCCCGGCCGTGGCACACTGCAAGGTCGCCCGGGGCCTCGCGCCCTGAGTGCGGTCTTCGACCCGCTAACCGACGAGGAGCACGGCCGGACAAGCCCGGCCGTGGCACACTGCAAGGTCGCCCGGGGCCTGAAGCCCTGAGTGAGGCCCCCGACTCGCCGGCCGGCGGGGCAAGGGGCTTAAGCCCCTTGTCTCTCACGCATTGAAACCCTGGTAATCCAGCAGGGCCGACTTACACCGAGTACAGCAGGGCGCCCCGCCTCTTGCCCACGACCGTGACTGCTCCCATCTTCCGCAGGCAGTAGGTCATCTGCTGTGCGAGCCAGCGCGGTCTGCCCAGCTCCCGGGCCAGGTCCTCACTCGTAAATGGGCTGGGGAGCCCATCGGGGAAAAAGACGCGGAAGTCGGTGGGGTCCTCGAACAGCAGCCGACCGACCACGTCGATGAGTTGACGGTCGTGACGACGCCAGGGCTTCCGTCGGCGCCTGGGCCCGGCGAGCCGTCGGCGGACCTCCTCCTCCCGGGTGAGAAGCAGTTCCACGGAGAAGTTCGGCTGCGCCATCAGTTCCGGGCAGCTCACCAACTCCCCAAAGAGCTCGAAGGGCGTTCCACGTTTCGGTGACTTCCGGCGACCGAGGACAGACAGCCCGTCAGCGGACAGTTGAACGATCCACTTTTCCCGGGCGATGGGGTGGACCAAGCGCAGCCGATGGCATCGGACGAGCGTGGAGAGCTTGTGCTTGATGGAGGAGAAGTTAGCGGTTTGGATCTCGATGAGCAGGTCGCCTGTCCCGCCTGTCCTGAGCGACGTCGAAGGGAGCGGAGTCGAGGGGCCTGTCCCGAGCGGAGTCGAGGGGCCCCGCTTCTGAGGCAAGGGGCTTAAGCCCCTTGTCCACTTCGCGGTTGGGGGGCCTGTCCCGAGCGGAGTCGAGGGGCCTGTCCGGAGCGGAGTCGACGGGCCCGACTTGAGCGAGCTGTCGGCAGGTCGGCAGATGTCGATGACGTAGCCGTCCACCGGCTCCTCGAGACGGTCCCCCGGCCGCGCATACCACTGCTTCAGCGCAGCGTGCAGCGACCGTTCCTGAAGCGTGCCGATGCTCACAAGCGGAACCCGCTCTCTGACGATGTGCCGGGAATCAGCGCCCCGTTCAGTGGACGTTGCTGATCGTGTGCCGGGCTTTCCTTTTCATCGTCAGCAGAGGGGGTTGAGATGAGCTCAAGAGGAGGGCACCCGGTACTTGTGCATCAGGTGGTCGGGCCGATAGGACCCTTTGGCCCGACCCACGCCGTCCACAGCTAACACAGCACCTATTGGTCGACTACACCAGCCCCAGCTTCCGGTAGCCACCGAAGTCATAGACGGCTTCGAAGAAGGCGTCGACGTTCTCCAGTGGCACCTCGGGCTCGACGGTGTGGGTGGGAGCCACCACCAGACCGCCCCCCCTCCCCACGGTGTCGATCATCTCCTTGACTTTGGCCCGGACCTCTTCGGGTGTGCCCCAGGGCATGGTGCTCTGGGTGCCGATGGTCCCCCAGAAGCTGAGCCGGTCGCCGTACTGCTCTTTGAGTGCGATGGGGTTCATGCACTCGGGCTGGACCGGGTTGAGGACGTCGATACCGATCTCGATGAAATCCTCAATGATGGCCTCCACGTTGCCGTCGGTGTGGTAGAGGACGAGGATGTCGGGCTTGATCTCTTTGGCCGCCCGGATGGCGGAGGCCAGTCGGGGTTTCAGCCAATGCCGCCAGGTCTCCGGGGCCATCATCATACCGGTCTGCATCCCCACGTCGTCACCCGTTCCCAGGAGGTCGGCCCCAGCCAGGGCGCTGGCCCGGGCCCCACTCACCGCCCGCTCGGTGAGGATGTCCAGGATGGCCCGGGAGACCTCACCGTCGGTGGCGAAGTCCTCCAGCATCCTGTCTATCCCCCGCATGGACCAGCCCAACTCGAAGAGCCCGCCTGAGCCCCCCAAGAGGGCCTTCCCTCGGACCTTCATCTCATCGGCCTTCTCCTTCAGTCGACGGAGGTAGTCCTCATCGTCGAGGGGAGGCTGCTCGGGCCAGGGGTACTCGTGGACCTCCCGGGCGCTGGTGAAGTGGCGCATGGGGTTGAGCATGTGGGTGAAGTGGTAGAGATCGCCAGGCACGCGGATGACGCCGTAGGCGTTGGGTTCCACCCCCTCGGGCACGTCCTCGCCTTCGTAGTATTCCTTGAAGTCCTCCCACGTGGCTCGGGGCCTGGTCCGCTCCCAGCGCACACCCCTCAGCCCTTGCCACGGTCCCTGGAAGCGTCGGCTGAACTCCTCTTCGCCGACGTGCCTCTTGTACCGCACCTCCAGGTCGGGGGCCAGCCAGATGGTATAGGGCACCCACTGGGGCTCCTGCCTCCGCAGCGCCCGCAAGAGGTTCTCCCGCTCCGTCAGTCGCATCTACGTGCCTTCCCTTCTTCAGTGCACCATCAGCTCGGGAATACGGGAACCGTGTCATTTTGCCCCGCTCGTGGAGCAGGTCAAACCGTACTATACACGAGGGCGGCAAAGCCGCCAAGGCCCGAGCATCAGTTGACGACCTCAGTGTGGGAGAGACCACTTATGAGCGAGCACACCCGACCAAAACGATGGAAACGCTGGCTGACGGGCGTGGTCGTTGTCCTCGTAGCCCTGCTTATCGTCTTCCTCATCTGGAGCCACGTCCGCACGAGAGCCCTCCAGACGGAGCTCGAGCGAATCCGCGCCGAGGGCGACCCCCTCACCCTCGACGAACTCTGGCCGCCCGAAATCGAGCCGGCGAGCGAGAACGCAGCCCTCCTTTACGAGGAAGCGAACGACCTGCTGGCGAAGCACGGCTTCGGCCAGTTCCAGGCCTCCCTCGGAAGAGACGTTTCCCCGATTGACCCCGCCGACTGGTCCGAGGAGACGAGGGAGGCCGTCCGTGCGATGCTCGAGCAGTGTGCTGAGCCCCTAAAGCTGGTCAGGCAGGCTGTGCGGATGGAGCGCTGCCGATTCGACCCCAACTGGAGCTATCCTGGACTCCTCGACCTTGACCATCTCTCAGTGATGCGCAATGCCTACCGGCTCCTGCGCTGGAGCGCCGCCGCCAAGCTCCTCGAGGGTGACGCGGATGGCGCCCTCCAAGACGCCCACGTCGCTTTTCTCAGCTCCCGTGCCCTGGCCCACGAACCACTGTCAATATCGCTGCTGGTGCGGCTGGCGCTGGTCGAGGCCAATCTGAGAACGGTCGAAGCCATCCTCCAAGAACATCAACCCGCCCCCGACCTTTGCCGGGCCGTCCTGGCGGACGTGGCCGACACTCGGACGTCGCTTCGTGCGGAGCTGGTCGCTGCCTACAAAGGTGAGCGCGTCTTCGCCATGGCCACCATGGCCCAGCTCACCGGGCAGGCAAACGTGCTGCCGAAGGCACTGCGGGGCCAGGTACCCCGCAGTGGGAGATTCTCACCGCTCGCCTGGGTCGGTCGCGGGTTCACCCGCAGTATGATGGAAGGCTCTGTCAAGACAATCAGCCGGTTCGTCGAGATAGGCCAGGCCGACTACGTCGAAGCCCGGCGCCTTATCGACGCACTGGAGGCGGAGGCGGCCGAGTGGAAGGCACACCCCATACTCCACCGCTCCCGAATACTCGCGGCGATGTTCCTGCCAGCCCACGTGCGGGTCAAAGAGCAGGAGACCAGGACCGAAGCCCGACTCGCCGTCGCCCAGGTGGCCCTGGCCCTGAAGCTCTACACGGCCGACCGAGGCGAGTACCCGGAGTCGCTCGAACCGCTGGCGCCCGAGTTCTTGACCGCGCTCCCAGCCGACCCCTTCACGAGCGAAGCCCTCAAGTACGCCCCGGACGG
>CAZIBA010000197.1:0-5265 GCA_964536795.1 uncultured Planctomycetota bacterium
TGTAGTTGTCGGTGGCCCACTGGGGGTTGTAGAAGGTGCCTTCACTGAAGGCGGCCACCTGGTCGTTGTGGCTGGAGAGGTCCAGGGCGATGAAGAGGTCGAAGTCGATCTTCTCAGCGTCGGGGATGCGATCGCGGAAGAAATCGCTCTTGCGCGAGTGCTGGTAGAGGAAGTTGTTGATGCCGGCCAGGTGCTGGAAGTGGGCGTCGGTGGCCAGGAAGAGGAAGCTGTACCTGTTCTCGGGCTGCCAGTGGCGACTCAGGACGCGGGCCGCCTCCAGCAGGGCGGCCATGCCGGCCGCGTTCTCCGCTCCGGGCGCCAACCGGGGCACCACCGAGGTGGAGTCGAAGTAGCTCTCCAGGACGATCAAGCTCTCCCGCCACTTCTTGGGCTTCTCGCTGCCGATGCGGGGCATCTCCGAATCGCTGCCGTGGAGGTAGCCGTACACGTTGTGGGCCTCAACGCTCTGCCAGGCCATCCTGGCGGTCAGCGACACCCTGGTCGCGCCCGTCCGGGCCAACTGGTAGAGACGCTGAGCCGCCTCGCCCTCGGCGTAGTAGCGGGGAATGTCCACGGGCACGGGCAAGAACTTGTCCGCCGCCTCGCCCCGGGTGACCGCACTGACGCCGACCTCCTCCTGCTCGCCGGCCGCCTCGCCCCCGTCCACGAAGATCACCGCCTGAGCCCCCAGGGCCCTGGTCTCCAGGTAGCTCATCCCACAGTCGAAGTCCATCACCACGATGGCCCCCGACCGCTCCCCCTCGGCCCCCGGACGGGCACCGGGTGCCGGCCCCAGGGGTTGGGTGAGGTCGTCCAGGTCGCCCTTGCCTCCGTAGAGCAGCGGGCCGGAGATGCCCGCCTTGGGCAGCGACGGCGTCTTCACCTGGTTGGGCCAGAGACAGTAGACGGGGATGGTGTCACCGTCGGCCAGGGCGACCGTGGCCCCCTCGTCCACGGGCACGGCCACGTTGAAGGTCTCTACCTTGATATCCTGAAGGCCCAGTTCCTCGAAGCGGTCGCGGATGTACTGATAGGGCGGGCGGCCCTGGGCGTCGGTGGCCCCGTAGCCGGGCACCCGACTGCCGAAGGCCACCAGGTCGGCCACGGTGTGGGTGATGTTCTCCTCGGTGACGGTCTCGATGGCCTCGACGAACTGCCGGGGCACGGCCCGCTTCACCGGTTCTTCGGGGGCCGCAGGCTCCGGGATGATCCTGCGCAGGACCTTCTTGGTGACCATCTCCGGGCTGAAGATGGTGACCGTGGAGAGGAAAAGCAGCGCGATCAGCAGCAGCAGGACGTTTCCGATCAGCCTGCCGACCGACCGTTCCTCTCTGCCCTCTGGACTGGGACCCGGACCCCTCGGCCCTTCAGTCGTCGTCATCGGTCATTCCCCGCCTGCTGCCGCCTCCACACTGCCAAGAGAACCTGGAGCTGCCCCTTTTCCGGGCCACCAGCGGAGGCCCTTCCCCAAACTCCTCAGCGACACCTGTGCTCGTGAGGCCGCGCATTATAGCCCAGCCCACTCCCGACGCAAAACAAAAACGCCAGCTCTTCTCCCCATCAGTCCGCCGGCGGTGTCTTGAGCAGCTCACCGCCTCTGCCCGGGTCCAGAGGGGGGAAGCCGGGCGACTCGGGCAACTGCCAGTAGGTCACCTTCATCCAGTAGAGGAGGGCGCAGACCGCCACCACTCCCAACCAGACGGCCAGCCAGCCCCAGGGGAAGACCTCCTTGTCCGTCAACCGGTCGCCCCGCTTCAGCAGCACGTAGCGTCGCCAGGCGCTGGCGCTGGCCGGGTTGACGTTCAGCTCCTGGATGTAGTAGTCCATCGCCTTCTCGGCGTCCCCCCGGCGCTCGTGGATGACCCCGATGTAGAAGTTGCTCTCGGGCTGCCAGTCGCGGGCCTCCAGCGACTGCTGCAGGTACTGCAGGGCTTCGTCGTAGCGCTGCTGGCGAAGGAAGAGCATCCCCAGGTCCCGCAGCACCCGTGGCTCCTGCGGGTCCAGCTCCAGGGCCTCTCTGAAGGCGGCCTCGCTCTCGGCGTGCTTTTCCTGGAGGGAGAGGGCGTTGCCCAGGCGGAGGAGCAGTTCGATGTCCGGCCCGCTCTGGGAGAGGAGTTCGTTGAGTTCGGCCTCGACCTCAGCGGTCCGGCCGGAGCGGAGCTCGGCGTCCAGCCGGCGGAGTTCCGGGTGGGACACCGCAGCCCCGGCCGCCGCCGGCGCGGTCAGGACGGCGACCACCGCCAGGCTCACAAGCCAGCCGGCAACCAAGCTTCGCTTGTCCCGAGTGCTCGTGCTTCGTAGCAAGCTTCCAGCCTTCGCAGCCGAAGCGGCAGCTTCGGCGGAGTAGGCACTTCGCAGAGTAGCATCTGCACTGCCTGCCCGAGAGGCAAGGGGCTTAAGCCCCTTGTCTTCTGGACGGCCCGGCGGGCGAGCCCAGAGTGGCGGTGCCTCCCGCTCAATCCCAATGGATGCCATGGCCCTGTCCCGGGAAGAAGACGATGTCCAGGAGCAAGCATAGCGCCACCCCCGCCGCATATCCACAAATAATCCCCAGGAAGAAGGGCTTGCTTCGACGGTAGAGCTGGATGCCCCCGATGCGCAGGATGACCGACTTGGCCACCCAGGCCAGGAACACGCTCAGGGCCGAGGCCCGCACCGGGAAAGCCAGGGGGACCACGAAGCCGATGGGGTGGAGCGGCCACCAGGCCAGCCGGTAGCTCAGTGCGGTCAGGATGCCCATCATGGTAACGCCGAAGCCGAAGAAACCGTACTGGGCGACCCTGGGCTTCCAGGGCTCGGCCTTGGAGCTGATGGCGGTGACGATGTAGTCGTAGACGTGCTGGTTGGCGTTGGTGAAGGCGTAGCTGCCGAAGTTGAAGGCCCCGGTCCGATAGCCGAGATGGATGGTGGTCAGACACCCCACCAGCAGACAGAGGGCGACGGTGACCAGCAGCGTCCGGCCCAGGGCCCGGGGGTCCGTCGGGCTGGATTCCTGCAGCTTGCCGGCGTGAAAGACGCTGGTCACCAGCCAACCCTTGTTCCCCGAGTAGCAGGCGAACATGGTGTCGCTGATGGCGATGGAGCTGTTGTCCAGGTATTGCTGGGGCCAGAAGGCGCCCACGATGCCCTGGGAGGAGCTGGGGGAGCGCAGGAAGACCAGCCCGCTGGTGGCGATGATCTTGGCGACGCCCAGGTACACCACCAGCGAAGCGGCCAGGAAGGCCAAAGCGTAGCCGTAGCTCATCCCGGCCGCGTGGAGCCAGAAGAGGAGGAAAAGGAAGGCCGCCACGAAGCCGACCAGGGCGGTACGGTAGCTGAACATCTCCCGGCTGTCGTCAACCGGGCACCTGGAGCTGAGGAACTTCCTCCACACGTCCCCCAACTGCCCTCGGGCCATCCACAACCCCCAGAAGACGAAGAAGCACAAGGCCCCCAGGCTCTGCGGACCCACACCCCCGTCGTCCAGACCCAGACCCAGACCGACGCGGTTCATGCTGCCGGCCTGGAGGATGGCCAGAACGTGGAAGAGCCAGATGGAAAGCAGAATCTCCAGGTTGGTGAAGTAGGCGAACCCCAGCACCAGGAAGTTCAGCATGGGGTAGAAGGTGGGGAAGTTGGGACTGATGGTCAGTTGGGCGAACTGACCGGTGGCGAAGCCCACGGCCGGCACCTGCGGGTGAAACCAGTGGACGACGTTCCAGGAGAGGAGGCTGAAGGGAACGAGAAAGCCGACCCAGAAGAGTCGGCTGCGAAGCAGTGGAGGCATCCGTCCCGACCCGCTTCCCTGCTCGGCCAGCTCCACCGGAACCAGGGCGATGGGAAAGGCCAGCCGCTCCCGTTCCACCCACTGACGACGAAGCATCACCATCAGCGAGAAGACGGCCACCGCGATGGCCATCAGGAACAACCCCCACCACACCAAGGGCCCGATCCACACGGCCCAGGGGATGCTCCCTCCCCGGGGCAGCCCCTCGTAGAACCACTTGATGGCGTTGCCCTCGTCGGTGGGCAGCATCCAGGACTCGAGGTACTCGTGGAAGAACTCGGCCCAGTGGTTCTCCTGGCTGGCGAAGTAGTAGGGGGCCGAGATGGTGGCGATGAACCGTCCAGTGAGGTCGGCCACGCTGGAACCCACCAGCATCACCGTGAAGACGACCACCAACTCCGCCGCCGAGAGGGCCGCCCGACGACTGATGAGCCGGAGCACCACGTTCAGCCCCAGCACCAGAAAGAGGTAGGGAATGAGCACGCCCATGTGGATGTGACCGGCCGTCATCGAGCTGGAGTGCAGGCTGTGGGCCGTGTAGGGCACCACCAGGTTGATGCCCACCGCCAGCAGCACCCCGATGAGCAAGGCGCGGCGGCTGCGGCCCCTCGGCTGCTGCAGCGCCGACCCCGGTTCACCCGCCGGCGCGGGCCCTTTCGACGCAGTCACGGTCCTCTGCAGCTCCCATCTCTTCTTGGCCGTTGCCCCTTCGACCTCTCACACGGGTTGCCCAACGGTCGCCCGGATGCCGGCAACTCGCCACTTCCTTCTCACCAATGGTGCACCATGTGGCCCTCCCCGGGAAACCAGATGAGGTCCACGACAAAGGAGACGGCCACCCCCACCACGTAGCCCGACAGCATACCCAGGAAGAACGGACGACTCCGAGTATACAGCCGGTTCCCCCCGATTTTCAAGACCACGAACTTCACCAGCCAGGCCAGGAAAATGCTGAACACGGAGATGAGGATGGGCCAGGTGGTCCCGCTGACGGTGAAGCCTATGGGGTGCAGTGGCCACCACACCAGGCGGTAGCGCAGGTAGATGAGCGCCCCACAGATGGCCGCGCCCACACCGAGGGCCGCGATCCGGCCTCGGTCGGGGAGCGTCATCTCTTTCATCTTGGTGACCACGTTGCTGATGATCTGGATGTTTCCCGAGCGGAACTCCCAGGCCCCGAAGTTGTACGCCCCCCGGGCGTAGCCCAGGTAGAGGGTGTAGACGAGGGAGCTGACTCCCCCGGCTACCACGGCCAGCAGGATGGCCCAGAAGAGGACCCGTCGTCGGCTTCCCATCCGCTCCTGGAGCCTGACCGCGTGCACCACCGAGGCCAGCACCGTGGGCTTGGCGTCACAGATGAAGCCGTAGGTGAGGGCCAGCGCACTCAGGCTCCGGGGACCGAAGGCGGCCGTGCCCAGGGCGTGGGCGGCGAAGCCCTGGGCCGTGAGCGTGGCCCGGACGTACACCAGCCCGCACTGGGCGATGACCCTGGCCACACC
>CAZIBA010000198.1:0-5258 GCA_964536795.1 uncultured Planctomycetota bacterium
GGCTGTGCTGCCTGACGTTGTCAAGGAAGCGTGGGAAGGTCGCAAGGGGCCCATCATCTTGACGACCGTGGCCCAGGACGGAACGCCGAACGCCATCTACGCGGGTAGCGTGAGACTGGTGGGTGACGGTACGCTCGTTGTTGCCGACAACTTCTTCAACAAGACCCGGGCCAACATCCAGGCCGGAAGCAGAGGCTCCATCCTCTTCATCACCAACGAGGGGAAGGCCTATCAGATCAAAGGGTCCATCGACTATCACACCAGCGGTGAGATGTACGACGCTATGAAGGAGTGGCTCAACCCCAAGATGCCTGGTGTGGCGGCCACGGTGCTGAACGTGGCGGAAGTATACTCGGGCGCCGAGAAGCTGGCCTGACGGACCCGTCGGGACCAGTTGCTGCGCCCGCGGTCAAGCTCGATGACACCATCGAACAGGCCCTGGGCACCACCCCCAGGGCCTGTTCAAGTGGGACAGCGCTATCGCGCTTCTCTGTCTGCGTCCTTCAGCCCGGACCCGCTCTCAGATGACCCCCATAGCCGCCCGGAATCTCCTGGCCGTCCTCGATGGCCAGGTGCCACCAAGCCTCGTGAAGCCTCAGGTGCTGGCGAAACTCCAGCTTCGAAGATAGCTCTTACTGTCTGGCGGATAGGCGAAGGGTCACCTCTGAGTCGCACATTGGGCAGCGTAGTTTTGATCCGGCGACCTCCTCTTTGACCGCCATGAACTTCTTGAGTACGCCAGGAATTTCAGGGTCGCCAGCTTTTGGCAAATGGCCTGACTTCCTCTCGCTCAGCAACCGACTGCAGACCGCCTCTGCGTGGAACTCACGCCCAGTCTTTTTCTTCAACAGTGCCATGAAGTGGAGCAGGATTTTCGGGTATCCCAAGAAGTAGTCTGACGGAATGCCCACGTCTTCATAGATGTCCCGGATTGCCTGCCAGTCATGGTCGGATATGCTCATCCGAGGCCCCTTCGTATACTGGCCAAAGTGATGGTAACGCGTCGAAGAACTTGATGGGCTAATGCATGCTCTGTTCCCCACAGGCGCGGACCGCGCGCCTGACCATGCTCCCAGCGCGGAACATCCGATGTGGCAGGCTGCGCCATAGCGCAGCGGGTCAAGTTGTCTCTAACTGCTGGGTGACGTAGTTCATGAGGCCGCCGGCGGCGATGATGGCCTGGAGTTCTTCGGGCCAGGGGGGGACGGAATAGGACCTGCCCGTGGTGAGGTCGCGGATGGTGCCTGTGGCCATGTCCACCTCCACCTCGTCACCCTCATCGATGTCCTTAGCTGCGTCGGGGCACTCGAAGATGGGCAGGCCGATGTTGATGGCGTTGCGGAAAAAGATGCGGGCGAAGCTCTCGGCGATGACGCAGGAGAGCCCGGCGGCCTTGATGGCCAGGGGGGCGTGCTCCCGGCTGCTGCCACAGCCGAAGTTCGCGCCGGCCACGATGAGGTCGCCGGGGGACATCTTGTTGACGAACTCGGGGTCGAGGTCTTCCATGCAGTGGGAAGCTAACTCCTCAGGGTCGGTGGTGTTGAGGTAGCGGGCGGGGACGATAGCATCGGTGTTGACGTCGTCAGCGAACTTCCAGGCTTTCCCCTTCAAGGGCATCTCCTTCATTCGGGCTTGGATGAGGGTGGGCCGGTTTGGGCCGGTGCCTCCGGTTGGGGCTGGTCGCGGAGCTTGAGCACCACGATGACGTCCACTAACTTCTGGTCCGGCATGTCGAGGACTTGCCGCTCGTAGGCCTCACGGGCTTCTTGCCAGCCGCTCCGCACGCTGGAGCTGCTGTCTCTGGACCGTGGGGCGGTAGCGGCGCGGGTCGAGCGGCGTTGTCGCGACTGAGTCAGGAACTCTCTGAGGGCGTTGACGTCGGTGCTCTCGTCGGCGTAGGTGACGGTGGCGTCCTCTGAGAAGACGGCCCGGACGAGCTCCAGGTCCGACGGCAGGACCTGCATCTCCCTGTAAGTGACCACCTCGGGGGAGCTAAACAGGTCCCGGACGTAGCTGTTGTACCGGCGGTAGTACTCGTGGCTCATCTCCGTGTGGGTCACCAACGGAGGCATGGGCGTGCTCAGCAACTGGAACTCGCTCATGGCCTTCCGCCAGGCCGAGCGTCCCTGGTTGGCGTCCGTGCAGTAGAGCACCACGGTATGGAACCCCGGCCCCGTGACCGCCGACGGAGCTCCCTTGGCCATCAGGGGCCCGGCTGCATCGCCAGCTTCGGCCTCGGCAACTTCAAGCTTATTTTCCACCACTCCCCGAGCATCGGAAGCGACACCAGGCTCGGCAGGCGGTTCTTTCACTTCCTCGACGTCGTAGCCGACTGCCCGCTCCCTTCTGGACGCAGCCGACTCAAGGGCAAACTCGGGCTCGGCCGCCAGTGAGTCGACCAGCTCGGGAGCCTTGTCGTCACCGACGTCAGCGCCGAGTTGCCGGGCCTTTCCGTTGGCGAAGGTGAAAACCTCCTTGTGGACCTCGTCGCGGGCGGGGCCTTCGGCCAAGTCACCCCCGCCGCTTCTCTTCAGCTCATCTCCGGCCCTATAGCTCGTCACGTATCGTCCCCCATCTTCAGCTTCACCGGCCAAGCTCTCCGGGCGGGCTGCGGGGACGGGTGCCGGTGGGGCCTCTTCGACGCTTCGCAGGGGAGTCCTTGAGTCGCTGGGACCGACGGCCTTACTGCCTGAGCGGGCGAAGAACGGCCAGATGAGGGCGGCGCTCAAGACCACGAGGAACAGGGCGGCCACGGCCACCAGTGGGACAACGTCTACGGCGAATGGGGAGATGGGACGAAGCCAGCGACGACGCTGGGGCACCAGGTGGGCCCTGATGGAGTGGATGAAGGACGGGGACGGCTCAACCTGGGGGAGCGAGGCCACCAGTCGGCTGACGGCGCGGAGCGACTCCAGCTCCTGCCGGCAGCGGGGGCAGGTCTGGAGGTGATCCTCCAGGCGGGCCCGCTCTTCGGGGGAGAGTTCGTGGTCCAGGTAGGCCGAGAGCTCTTCTGACAGCTCCTCGCAACTCATAGCAGGTCCCTCAGCTTATCTCTGAGCTCCGCACGCGCGCGGTGGATGCGAGATTTGACCGTCCCCACGGGCAGCCTGAGCACCTCACCGATCTCGTCGTAGTTCATCCCCTCGACTTCCCGCAGCACCAGGGGCAGGCGGAAGACGTCGGTCAGGTTGTCGATGGCTTGCTGGACCAGGTGACGTCGTTCCAGCGTTTCCACCTGTGCTTGAGGGTTCGTCGTCTCGTCCGTTTGTGCCTCCTCGACGGGCACCGGGCCCGCGGGGTTGGCCGACCGGGCCTCCCGGCGTCGGCGGCTCAGCAGCAGGTTGAAGGCAATCCGGTACAGCCAGGTGTAGAAGCTGGACCGTCCCTCGAACCTCTCAATGGCCTCGAACGCCCGTAGAAAGGCGTCCTGCACGATGTCCTCGGCCAGGCCTTGCCGACCCACGCTCCGGGTGACCGCTGTGAGCAGCCGACGCTGGTAGCGTTCCACCAGCAGGCCGAACGCCCGGGTGTCACCGGCGACCGTCTGCCGGACCCACTCGGACTCTTGCTCGTCTGCGGTCACCCGCGGGGTCCACCCATAAACTTAGACATTCTCAGGGTCTCGAAGTTCCCGACCATTCTCACGCTATGATAGGTTGGCTGGGGGCCGGCCGGCAACCCCTTTCGTCCTGAACGGCCCAGCGCCCAGACCTGGAGCGTCTTGGCCGAGTCGGCCGACACCGGCGTGAATCGAGCCGGGCTGGGCGTTCTGGTGGGGCCGCCGGCCCTCCTGATTGACAGCACTTGGCCACTGTGGTAGGAACCGGGGGCGGAGGTGGATGTTCTGGCGTTGGAGGTCCGACAATGCGAGGCATGCTGACGTGGCTCCTGGTGGTTTTGCTCGGGTCGGCCGGCTGGGCGGAGGCCGTCAGTCTCAGCACCGACGACGGGCTGGAGTTAGAGTTTGGGCCGGACGGCGGCGTCCGTGCTGTCCTGCTGGAGGGTCGGCGGCTGGCGGCCGAGGGTGGAGGCGTATACCTCAAAGACATGGCCCCCGGGGCCGAGCTGGCGCGGATGAGCTACAAGAGTCGGGCGTATGAGGGCGTCGCTGCGGTGGGTGCCCTGGAGCAGGTGGGTGAGAATGAGCTTCGGGTGACTTCGTCGCTCACGGCCCTGAAGCTACGCACGATTACCCGGTACCGGGCCGAGGAGGGGTACGTCCGCCTGGATTGTGACATCACCAACGAGGCCGAGAAGGAGCGGGCCATCATCGCCTACTTCAGGCTCCCGGTGGATGCGACCGGTGCCCGCTGGTGGCGCAGCCTTCAGGAGTCGGAGGCCATCGAGGCGGGCGGACGGTACCTGAATCCCCACATGACCCACCAGGCCTATCGTCCCTGGGCGTCCATCAGCATCTTTACCGCGGTCACCGGCCTGGCCGGTGGGAAAGGCGGCCTGTCGCTCGTGGTTCCCATGGACGTCCCCCGGTGGTTTCGTACCACCTACGAGAAGCCCTTCGGTTACCAGGTGGAGGTGGAGCTCGGCCTGAGCCCGGTGACGCAGAAGTTCCCCAACCAGGCCAGCTTCTCGTTGCTCCTTTACCGGACGGACCCGCGCTGGGGATTGCGCTCGACGGTGGAGCGGTATCACCAGCTCTTCCCGGACTTCTTCGTCCGCCGCATCGAACGGGGCGGTCAGTGGTACTTCGACCACCCCCAGACCCCTCTGGAGACGGAGCTTGAGGAGCCCAGGACATTCGGCCTCAGGTTCAAGGAGACCTACGTCTGGTCCAACGAGACGACTCGCCGGCTGGGCATACTGACCATGAAGTACACGGAGCCCTGGTGTGACCACTACTATGGCGACGAGGAGGTGATGCGCCTGCAGGCGCAGGACCTGCCGGCCAACGATCTCTGGGCTCCCACCGGCAAGAGCCAGCCCATCCGGGTCCAGGCCCAGGCCCTGCTCATCTCCGGGGTGCGCCTGCGCGACGGGTCGCTCTGGGGTCCCAACCATTCCGAGTTCCGCAACAAGCAGCCCACCGAGCTTTCCAGGGTCTACGGCAAGAACTGGCCAAAGGTGCGGGAAGTACTCGGTCCCGAACACACCAGTGCCTACGGCTGTCGCTACCCGACCAACCCGGACATCCAGCTTCCGGGCATGTGCCGGGGCAAGAGCGTCGTGGAGTACGAGGTTCACAACCAGTGGGGCCGCAAGCCCAGCAGCCCGCAGGACGTGTACTCGGGTATGTACTACGA
>CAZIBA010000199.1:0-5253 GCA_964536795.1 uncultured Planctomycetota bacterium
GGATGCCGAGGGGCACTGGGAGGCGCTCCTGGAGAACAGCAGAATCCGCGCGCACTACCAGTGGGGCATCGTGATGACGGGCGAAGGCGAGGGCCGCGAAACCCAGCCCCAGACCTACATCCGCGAGTTCGTCCTCAAGACGGCCGACGAAAGTCAGGGGCACTGGCTGGACTCCGCTGCCCACCGCACCGTGCTGACGGACGCTTC
Organism: uncultured Planctomycetota bacterium; assembly: GCA_964536795.1. GTDB lineage: Bacteria > Planctomycetota > DG-23 > CBDVDV01 > CBDVDV01 > CAZIBA01. The sequence goes on from CAZIBA010000199.1 coordinate 208, forward strand.
CGTCGTGCGTGACGAGGCCCAGGTCAAGACCGTGCGCCTGAAGTGGGAGACGGTGCACGGCTTCAAAGGCCCGGCCGTCTCCGAAGTCTCCATATTCCCAGACCAGCCCTACCTCAGGATCGACTACCTCCAGGCGGGCTTCCCCCACATCTGCGACCTGGGCCATCCCGGGGGGGCCACGAAAGGGGCCTACGCCATCTACGGGGCCGAAGACTGGCAGGACGTCAGACGGGCCATCGACAACCCCGAACTCCGCGCCCACCCCAACGAGCACCATCGACTGACCGACGATCTCTTTCCCATCTACCCCAATCCCCTCATCGACAAGGGATGGGGTCCGACCCCCATGGACTACAGGGGATGGTACATCTTGGGCGTCTACAACCCGGAGAACGGCCGGGGGTTCGGTCGGGTCGTACCGGCCGACGTCATGACGTACATCAAGCTCCTGTGGGGCCGAGGACTGGAGTTCTTCCCTCATTGGCGGGGGGAGTGGCAGCCTTACACCGCCTATCTCTTCGCAGTGGCCGGTGGGAGGGAGGAGATTCTCACCCTCGGCAAGTCCATCGCGGACCGCGCGGTGTCGGGGCTCGGCGCAGGCGACGAAGCCTCGGAAACCGGATCACGACCGACTCTCATGCATGCACAACCTGATGCCCACAGGGAGACTCCCCAATGAAAAGCGTGACTAAGCACAGGAACCTTGTCGCCCTCCCCCAAGGGGAAGGGAAGGTCTACCTCGGGTGGCGGCTTCTTGCCGGTGAAGAGCCGAGCCCGAAGTCAGTGCAACGCTCACGGCGACCTGAGCAGACGGTGAGTTACGAGAAGGCCACGGGGCTGGGATGGCGAGAGGAACAGACTCAAGCGCCACGTTGGGGCGTCGGCGCCGGCCGGAACGTCCGCCAGTCCTCCCGACCGGATCTGGTCTACCGTGAACGTCGTACGGGGCCGATGGGTTTGCGGGCGATGACCACGTTGTCGAAGTAGACGTGGACGTCGGCTTCAGGCACCCAGTCTCCGCCATGGTAGATGTTGAACCAGACCTGTTCGATCTTGAGGTCGGGCACATCGCGGAAGCGGATGTCCGTCTTCTCGAAGGCCGGCTGGCCGTCGATCCAGGCGCGAAGGGAGCCGTCCTTTCTGCCCGGTGTGTTGAGGTGACAGTACTCCTCTACGCAGTAGCAGCGCTCGTGCTGGAGCACGCCGCGGTCCTCGATGCGCCACTCCCAGTGAGAGCCGTAGCGGCCACGCATGTCGGCGTGGTAGCAGTAGAAGCCCAGCGGGGTGTGGGAGCCCTTGGTCTTGCCGAAGAGCCCGCGGGCGCTCCAGCCGTCCCGGCCGTTCACGGGTCGGCCACCCCAGCCGGCCCGCCCGTAGGTCCCCGAGATGCCGGGCATCTTCCCTCCGCCGGTCGAGCGCACCCAGTCGCGGTCGAAGCGGACGTAGTAGCGGAAGAAGATCTCCTCGGGCTCAGCGAGGCTGTGCTGGGCGAACTTGTAGGCGAAGCTGGTGCCCATGTGCGAGTCCTTCTTGACGGTCACCCGCAGACTCCGTCCCAGCAAGGCCTTCCCCTGGGGACCGACGAGGTCGGTGTTCTGGGGCTGTGAGCCAGCGCCCCAGCCCTTCCACCAGTCGTCGCTTTCGAAATCACAGCCGAAGACGACGTCCTCCCGCTCGGCCATCTCCGGCTCGGCGATGGCCGAACCGTCAGCGGCCAGGGCCGTCACGCTGAGCACAACCATCAACAGAGCCACGAGAAACCCCACCACCGTCTTCCCCCTTCACGAACACAGCCATAGCCATCCCGGACCGCACTGAGAGTAGGCCCTCCAGCACCAGCCGTCGAGAGAAAACGTGCTTCTTGCTCTTTTTTCGCTTGACGGCCAGCGAGCCAGGTGCTATAGGCCATTGATGAGTTTCGGCGCGTTACCTTCATTGACGGGCAACAAGGGTGGGCGCTGAAGGGCCCGGGCTTCAGAGGTGCACGGGCCAGGCTCTTCCGCTCTCGGTGCAGAGGAGAGTGGAAGAATGAACGGCTCCGACGTTTTGGCCGTTACGACCGAACCCCGCCGGAGCCGTTGTTGTAGCAGCGTTCGGTGAGAAGTCTGCGGAGTCTGGTCTGCTGAAAGTCAGGTGAGGGGGCGGCCGGGCACAGTGGGCCAGAAAGCGTGCCGCCCAGAAGCATCAACTGCGAGACTGAGCAACAGGGCAAGGGCGGGAACGAGGCAGTAGCTGTCGCGCTTCGGAGATGCGACGATGGCGGAGTGCTTCTTCCTGACAGAGGCCCAGTTCGGTGAACTGCTCGTGGGGTTGAGCGGCGAGCGGCCCTACGCGCTCATCGAGCAGGAATCGGAGGTTCTCTACGCGCCCGTCGACGGAGAGAACGTCTCGGCGCTGACCCTCCGCTCTCCCCGACCCGTCGCTTCCGTCAAATCCCTTCTCTTTCCGGCCCGGGAGTTGGTGGCCGTCTACGGGCAGGAAGCGAAGTCCGGCCTGCTGGAGGAACAGACCTCGGCCGAGGTCATCGTCGGCCCCCGGGCCTGCGAGGTCGAGGCCCTCCGTATCCTCGACCAGGTCTTCCTGGAGGGCGACTTCGAGGAGCCCTTCTACCGGGCCCGCCGGGAAGCCGTCACCCTGGTCACCACTGACTGCGTGGCAATCCGGGAGAGCTGTCACTGCAACCTGGTGAGTGGCAAGCCCTTCGCTGAGGCCGGCTTCGACCTCAACCTCTCGCCCATCGAGGCCGGCTACGTGGTGGAGGTGGGCTCCGAGAAGGGCCAGGCCCTGCTCGATGGTTTGCCCCAGACGCCACCTGAAGCGACGGAGGAGCAACTGGCCGAGCGGGAGAGGACCCGGGCCTCCGTCGTGGAGAAGCTCGGCGAGCAGAACCGGGCCTATGAACTGCCCAGACCCCACCAGGAGGTGGTGGCCGGGGCCAGGGACTCAGAGGCCTGGCGGGAAGCCGTCCGCACGTGTGTGGCCTGCGCCGCCTGCACCAACATCTGTCCCACCTGCCATTGCTTCCTGCTCCACGATCAGTGCGCCGTCGAGGAGGCCGAACGCTTCGAGCGGGTGAGGGTGTGGGATAGCTGCCTGTACGCCGACTACTCGCGCATGGCCGGGGTGGGGGGCGTCAAGCCCAACCCCCGGGCCGAGCTCCGCAGCCGATTGGAGAATCGCATCCTCCACAAGTTCGCCTGGTTCCCCGAGAACTTCGGTCGACTGGCCTGTGTGGGCTGCGGCCGATGCATCGACGCCTGCCTGGGTGGAGAGGACCTGCGCCAACTCCTCAAGGAGTTCTCTCAGTGACGACGGACGTGAAGAGCGGAAAGGCCGCGGCTCTCAGGCCCAACCCCTACGAGCCCGTACCGGCCAGGCTGGTTGAGGTCATCGAGGAGACCCCCACCAACAAGACCTTCGTCCTGGAGCCGCCGGAGCCGATGCCCTTCCGGGCCGGACAGTTCGTGCAACTGACGCTCCCCGGTGTGGGAGAAGCTCCCTTCACTCCCTCCTCCAGTCCCTACCGCCCCGAGCGCATCGACGTCACGGTGCTTCGCACCGGGAAGGTCACCGACAGGCTGCACGAGGTCGAGGTGGGCGCTATGCTGGGTCTGCGCGGCCCCTTCGGGAAGGGCTTCCCTATCGACAAGCTGGCCGGCAAGGAGGTGCTCATAGTGGGGGGAGGCGTCGGCCTGGCCCCGCTTCGAGCCCTCATCCTGGCCCTGCTGGAGAAGGACTGCGGCACCAAGCGCGTGTCCATCAAGTACGGGGCTCGGGAGCCGGCGGAGCTTCTTTACCGTCGGAACTTTGACGAGTGGCGGAGCAAGCCCAACGTCGACGTCACTGAGACCATCGACCGAGAAGCCCCCGGCTGGACCGGGAGGGTGGGGCTGGTGACCACGCTCCTCGACGGGCTGGACGTGGACATCCCCAACTGCTACGCCTTCACCTGCGGGCCGGAGATCATGCTTCGCTTCGTTACCCTGAAGTTGGTGGAGGAGGGCTTTGCCGACGACCACATCTACCTCTCGATGAACCGGAAGATGAGCTGTGGCATCGGCAAGTGCGGACGCTGCAACATCGGACCCATCTACCTCTGCAAGGACGGGCCCGACGTCTGTTACGCCGACGTTAAGGACTACCCCAATCTCTTTTAGGGAAGACGATGGCCGAAGCGGGACAACCTCGCTGCTACTTCTGCTCGCTGCTCTGTCCGCTTGAGGTTGAGCGGACCGAGGCCGACCGCTTCCTCCCCCAGTACCCCGCACGGGACGACGGGCTGCGGGGGTTGTGCGGCCGGGGCCACACCACCTGCGAACTCCTCGGCCATCCCCAGCGGCGGAACCTGGCACTCCTGCGGACCGGCGGAGCCGAACGGCCCGTGCCACCGGACCAAGGTGTGACCGAGCTGGCGGCTATGCTCAAAGGGGTCTGGGACCCCGACGCGGTGGCCCTCCTCGTCGACGGCAACCTGCCCGCTGAAGACGTCGTCGCGGCCCGACTCTTCGCCGAGGGCCCGCTGGAGGGCGCGGCCTGGTCCCTCTTCCTGCCCCCGAGCGACGAAGCTCTGCTCCGGGGGCTGGGCGGGAACACACCGCCCCCCACGGTGGAGGACCTGACTCGGGCCGACGTGACCGTGGTCGTGGGCGACCCCTGTACCAGCCACCCGGTCGTGGCCGGCCCTCTGCTCGAGGCCAAGCTGGCCAGCAGGGACGCCGTGCTGGCTGTCATCGATTCTGTGCCCAACGTCACCTCCCGGTTCGCCAACCAGTTGGTTCGTGTCCCCCCGGGGACCGAAGCGCGGGCCCTGGTCGAGGTGGCCCGGCAACTGGGTGCCTCCGCAGAAGGGCTGCACGGGGCCGGCGGAGGCGACGACCTGGCCGGGGTGGGCGACCAGCTTGCCCGCCTGGCCCAGGCCCTCCGGGCGGCCGAACGGCCCGTCATCCTGCTGGCCCCCGAGCTCACGCGTACGGGCCCGGCCGGGGCCCTGGCCGGGGCGGCCCGGGCGGTGGCTGCTGCCTGTGGGGCCAAGGTGCTGGCCCTGAC
>CAZIBA010000200.1:0-5226 GCA_964536795.1 uncultured Planctomycetota bacterium
ACCTGGCGGGACAAGCTCTACAGCGAGCTCTACGCCTGTCTCAAGTGCAACATCAGTTTCGAGGAGATGAGCCCCCGTCAGTTCAGTTTCAACAGCCCGTACGGGGCCTGTCCCGAGTGCGACGGCCTGGGGACCAGACTGGAATTCGACCCGGACCTCATCGTGGCCGACAAGTCCCTCACCCTGGCCGAGGGGGCCGTGGACGCCTGGCGTCGTGGGGGCAAACGGATGGCCGTCTTCTACAAGCGTGCTCTGGAGCAGTACGCCCAGGACTTCGGGGTGAGTCTGCACACTCCCTTCAGAGTGCTCTCTGAGAAGGCCCGTCAGATACTGCTCTTCGGCACGGCAGAGGAACAGGCCAAGCGCCACGGGCCCCCCTTCGTGGGCGTGGTGCCTAACCTGGAGCGGCGGTTCAGGCGGACCGAGAGCCCGTACGTCAAGGAGAGGCTGCACGCCTACATGAGCGAGCTTCCCTGTCCCACGTGTGGGGGGGCCAGGCTGCGTCCCGAGGTGCGGGCGGTACGCGTCGGAGAGAAGGCCATCCACGAGGTCTGTCGAATGAGCGTCGAGGAGGCGGCCGAGTTCTTCGCCGGTCTTCGCTTCTCCGGTGAGAAGGCCGTGGTCGGCCGGCCCATCCTCAAGGAGATCCGCTCCCGCCTCGGCTTCCTGGTGGACGTGGGGCTGGGCTACCTCACCTTGGACCGTACCAGCTCCACCCTGGCCGGGGGCGAGGCCCAGCGCATCCGCCTGGGCACCCAGGTGGGAAGCGGCCTGGTGGGGGTGTGCTACGTACTCGACGAGCCCACCATCGGTCTCCATCAGCGGGACAACCTCCGCCTGGTGGAGACCCTGGAGAGACTTCGGGACCTGGGCAACACCGTCATCGTCGTCGAGCACGACGAGGAGACCATCCGTCACGCCGACTACCTCTTCGACCTGGGGCCGGGAGCGGGGTCGGCCGGCGGTGAGGTGGTGGCCCAGGGGTCACCCGACGAATTCCTGGAGCAGACCCAGTCGCTGACGGTGCGCTACCTGCGTCACCAGGAACAGATACCGGTGCCTTTCGGTCGTCGGCGAGCCCGGAAGGACGAATACATCGAGCTGCGGGGCGCTCGAGAGCACAACCTCAAGAGCCTTACGGTCCGCTTCCCGCTGCGGGTGTTCTGCTGCGTGACCGGGGTCTCCGGGTCGGGCAAGAGCACCCTGGTCGACGCGGTCCTGTACCGGGCCCTGGCCCGTCGACTGTACCGGGCCCGGGCCAAGCCGGGCCAGTTCGACCAGGTGGTGGGGGCCGACAACGTCGACAAGGTGGTGGTCATCGACCAGAGCCCCATCGGCCGCACCCCCCGCAGCAACCCGGCCACCTACACGGGCGTCTTCGACCACATCCGGGCCCTCTACGCCAAGACCAGCGACTCTCGCATCCGGGGCTACACGGCCGGGCGCTTCAGTTTCAACATCAAAGGGGGACGCTGCGAGGCCTGTCAGGGACAGGGCACCAAGAAGATCGAAATGCACTTCCTGCCCGACATATACGTCACCTGCGAAGAGTGCAAGGGCACCCGCTACAACCGGGAAACCCTGGAGGTGCGCTACCGGGGCAACAACATCGCCCAGACCCTGAAGATGACCGTGGCCGAGGCCCTCAAGTTCTTCGCCAACATCCCCAAGCTCAAGAGACTGCTCCAGACCCTGGCCGACGTGGGGCTGGGCTACGTCGAGCTGGGACAGCCTTCCACCACCCTCTCCGGCGGCGAGGCCCAGCGGGTGAAGTTGGCAGCCGAATTGGGAAAGCGCTCCACCGGGAACACGCTTTACATCCTGGACGAACCGACCACCGGTCTGCACTACGCCGACGTGCGCAAACTGCTGGACGTGACCAACAAGTTGGTGGAGTTGGGGAACACGGTCCTGGTCATCGAGCACAACCTGGAGGTAATCAAGTGCGCCGACCACGTCATCGACCTGGGCCCTGAAGGGGGGGACGCAGGCGGACGCGTCGTCGCCCAGGGAACCCCGGAGGAGGTGGCGGCCTGTGCTCACTCCCACACGGGAACCTACCTGAAGGAAGTCCTGGCCAGGAGCAAGAGGGCGCTCGTCCAACAGGGCACGCCGGCCAGCAAGTTGGCCGTGGCTTCCTCCTGAAGGTCCCCGCCACCCGGGTAAGCTCCCGTGGGTGAGCTCGCGTGCCCCCCACTGCCAGCCCGAACGGGCCGTGGCACACCTGGTGCGCGGGGGATGGCTGACTCATCCCCAGTTTTCGTAAGTCCTGTTCTCGCTTGAGGTTACCCACATGGGGTGGCCCATCTTGGCTTTGCCAAGGTGGGCGCGAAGCGTGGGAAAGAGGTATTGAACGTTGCTGCCGTAACTCTTTCAGAGCAGCGAGCTTATCCCTTCCGGTGCTCCGCACACACCTTGAGCAAGCTCAAGGTCTGCCACCCAGAACACCCCAAAACTGGGGATGACCCAGGGGGGGTGGAGGTTGACAGGGGAAGCGTTCGGCGGTAGGGTTAGTGTGCGGGCGCGGGTTCGACCTTGAACCGTTTCTGGACGGCAAGACGATGCATTACCGGGCGTGGTTTGAGTGTATCGGTGACTGTGGGGTGCGCTACCCGCTCAACGAGGTGGTGTACCAGTGTGAGCGCTGTGGCGGGCTGCTGGAGGTGCGTCACGACGTCGAGCGCCTCAGGAGCCGCAGCGCCGAGAGTTGGATGAAGCTCTTCGACGAGCGCTACATGAGCACGGTGTGGCCCTACGGCTCGGCCGTGTGGGGCAAGAAGGAGATGGTCTGCCCAACTGTGGAGAACGAGAACATCGTCTCCATGTACGAGGGGGGCACCAACCTCCACTGGGCCCAGCGGCTGGGCTACGAGGTGGGCTGCGACGACCTGTGGATCAAGCAGTGCGGCGACAGCCATTCCGGCTCCTTCAAGGACCTGGGGATGACGGTGCTGGTCTCCATGGTCCAGCAGATGCTCTCCGAGGGGACGCAGATCCGGGCCGTGGCCTGCGCCTCGACGGGGGACACCTCGGCCTCGCTGGCCGCCTACTGCGCCGCGGCCGGCATCCAGGCCATCGTCATCCTCCCCCGGAACAAGGTCTCCACCAGCCAGCTCATCCAGCCCATCGCCAACGGGGCCCTGACCGTGTCGGTGGACACGGACTTCGACGGCTGCATGCGCATCGTCCGCCAACTGTGCGAGAAGGAGCAGGTGTACCTGGCCAACTCGATGAACTCCCTGCGCATCGAGGGGCAGAAGACGCTCTCCGTCGAGCTGGTGCAGCAGCTCGACTGGGAGGTGCCCGACTGGGTGGTCATCCCCGGGGGGAACCTGGGGAACGTGAGCGCCCTGGGCAACGGCTTCCTGCTGATGAGGGAGCTGGGCATCATCGCCAAGCTCCCGCGCATCGTCTGCGCCCAGTCGGCCCGGGCCAACCCCCTCTACCTCAGCGACCAGAACGGGTTCGAGGAGTTCCACGCCGTCAAGGCCAAGAAGACCCTCGCCAGCGCCATCCAGATAGGCGACCCGGTGAGCTTCCAGAAGGCCATCCGGATTATGAAGCTGTTCGACGGGGTGGTGGAGCAGGCCACCGAGGACGAGTTGGCCAACGCCTCGGCCCGGGCCGACCGGACGGGACTCTTCACCTGTCCCCACACCGGGGTGGCCCTGGCCGCCTTCTTCAAGCTGCTTCGTCGGGGGGTCATCGAGCCTCAGGAGCGGGTGGTGGTCATCTCCACGGCCAACGGCCTGAAGTTCCCAGAGTTCAAGGTGCGTTACCACGAGGACAAGCTGCGCCGGGTGACCGCGCGCTACCGGAACCAGCCCATTCCCGTGCCCGACGACTACGGCAAGGTGCGCGACGCCATCCTGCGGGAGCTCGATCGGCGCCGACGGGCTCCCACTGACACCGAGCTCCACGAAGAGACCTTCCCGGAAAGCGAATCCCATGAGCAGGAAGCGACCACGAAGAGCTCGGACTGACCGGGCCCCCGGCTTCTCCACCCTCTCCGTCCACGCTGGACAGGACCGGCAGAAGCCCGGAGACGCCATCACCACCCCCATCTTTCAGAGCTCCACCTTCGTCTTCCGGTCGATGGCCGAGGGGGTGCGCTACGCCCAGCTCCGCTCTGAGGGGAAGGCGACCCGCTTCGAGTACGGCCGCTACGGCTCCCCCACCCAGCGCGATGCCGAGCGGAAGATCGCCGCGCTCGAGGGGACCGAGGCCGGTCTGGTCTTTGCCAGCGGCATGGCCGCAGTGTCCACGGTCCTACTGGCCCTGAGCAGCCAGGGCGAGCACATCGTCTGTAGCGACGAGGTCTACAAGAGGACCCGCGACTTCTGTGAGACGGCGCTGCCCCGCTTCGGCATCGAGACCACCTTTGTCCCGCCCACCGACCTGCTGGCCCTCAAAAGGGCACTCCGACCCAACACGGCCGTGGTCCTCCTGGAATGTCCCACCAACCCCAGACTCTTCGTCCCCGACTTGACCCGGGCCGCCAGGACCGTGCACGAGAACTCGGCCGCGCTGCTGGTGGTGGACAGCACCTTCGCCACCCCCGTCAACCTGCGCCCCCTGGAGTTTGGCGCCGACCTGGTGCTCCACAGCGTCACCAAGTACCTGGCCGGGCACAACGACATCCTGGGCGGGGCCGTGGCCGGCCCCAAAAAGCTCATCGACACCGTCTTTGAGGTGGAGAAGTCCTTGGGTGGTATCATGGACGCTCACTGCGCCTACCTGCTCATCCGCGGCCTCAAGACCCTGGACCTGCGCGTGAAAAAGCACAACGAGAACGGCCTGGCCGTCGCTCGCTTCCTCTCCAAACAGAAGAAGGTGAAGACCGTCTACTACCCGGGCCTCCCCAGCCACCCCAGCTACCGGACGGCCCGCCGACTGATGTCGGGCTTCGGCGGCGTGGTGAGCTTCGAGGTGAAAGGGAGCCCCAAGGCCGTCGGTCGATTCCTGGACGCCCTCACCATCCCCTACCTGGGACCCAGCCTGGGGGGCGTGGAGTCGCTGGCCTACCACCCGGCGTCTCTCACCTTCGACCAGATGTCGGCCGAGGAGCGGGCCGAGCTGGGCATCACCGACCGACTGGTGAGGCTCTCCTGTGGCGTGGAGGACGCCGACGACCTCATCACCGACCTGACACAAGCACTGAAGAAAGCGTGAGTTGCTTGGGATGATGCCTCCCGTGGCAAGGGGCGTAACCTGGCAGGCAAGGGG
>CAZIBA010000201.1:0-5202 GCA_964536795.1 uncultured Planctomycetota bacterium
AACGTGGTTGCCGCTGCTGCGGCCGTCTTCGGTCGCGGCCACTTCCCGGGCTTCTACTTCTGTGTTTGCGCATCGCGGCCGTGGTGAATCCCCGGGCGGAAGCCCGGTGGTTTCCCCGGAGCCGAACAACGTAACATCCCCGGTGGTAGGACGTTAGCTCAGGGGTTATATTATATGTTAGGTGTGTTGCTCTGTCCCGCAAGGCTGACGGAGACGCGGGGGCCGGAGGGGCGGCTGTGTGGCGAAGGGGTCGCCGAGGGTCATGACGTTCGCGGTTGGGCCTTCGTTATGCAGGCTGGCAGAAGAGAAGGCGGTTCTCAACTGTGTGGGGTAGGAGGCACCGCCTCTCTCAGCTCGCCTCTCGGGCAACCACCGCGGACACCCGAGACAAGCGGGGCTCGCCTGTGGGGGAATCGCGATGGGCAAGGAGGTGAGGGTCTTCCTGGTTGAGGACCACCCGATCGTGCGGGATGGGCTGGTTCAGCTCCTCAGCAGGGAAGAGGATCTGACCATCTGCGGAGAGGCCGAGAACGCCTTCGAGGCCCTCGAGGCGATGAGTACGGCCAAGCCGGACCTGCTCATCGTGGATATCTCCCTCCGGGCCAGCAGTGGCCTCGAACTCATCAAGGACGTGAAGGCCCGGTTCCCCGAGGTGCTGGTGCTGGTGCTTTCGATGCACGATGAGTCGCTGTATGCGGAACGAGCGCTGGCAGCGGGCGCCAAGGGTTACGTGATGAAGGAGGAGGCGACGGAAACGCTGCTGGCGGCCATCCGTCGAGTCCTGGGCGGGGGCGTCTGGGTCAGTGAGAGGATGGCCGGTCGGCTCCTGCACAAGGTCGCCGACACCGGTACCCCGACGGCCCTGGGTCCCCTGGAGCGACTCACCGACCGTGAGCTGCAGGTGTTCGAGATGATCGGTCGCGGTATGATCACCCGTCAGATCGCCGCCGACCTGGATCTCAGCGTGAAAACGGTCGAGTCCTACCGCGCCAACATCAAGCAGAAGCTCGGTCTGAAGGGCTCTGTGGAACTTGTCCGCCACGCCATCCAGTGGGTGGAGAACCGGTGACACCTTCAAGCCTCGCTTGTCTCGGGTGCTCGTGCCACGTAGCGACCCTGCTCTGCGAAGCCGCTACGCAGGGCGAAGCAGAGAGCTTCCAGCCTTTGCTACTCTGCGAAGTAGCTTCGCTACGAAGCACGAGCGCAGCCGAAGCGGCAGCTTCGGCGGAGTAGGCACTTCGCAGAGTAGCATCTGCGGTGGTTGCGCGGGGGTTGTGTAGGAACAAGTTTTTAGACCTGTCCGGCGGACAGAACTGCCTGTGGTGAGTGCGGTCGAACCACTTGTGGTGAGCTTGCCTGTCCTGAGCCTGTCGAAGGGCCGAACCAAAGGTCTGTCCCTACAGGCCTCCGCTGCTGACGTGGGGGAATCCCGGAGACAGGATTCGGGGATTCCCGGGGGCCAGGTTGGGGTCCATCCCCGATTGCCGTCTTTTGGGCCGACGCTATCGTAGGAGCCGAAGGCTCTATCACGCCCCGCAATGCTGAGCCGAGTGAGGGCTCCCTGGCGTCTGCTCTTGAGGTATCACGGTATGGTGGGCGGGTTCCTGCTCGAAAGTGCCCCACCGCTGGGGGCACGGGCGAGGCGTGCTTGTGTGACCTTGCTGAGGTACCACTTCTCTCATCTTGCCCCTCGGGTGAGTCCGTGAAGAAGCTTCTCTCGGGCAAGCAGTGCGGACACCCGAGACAAGCGGCCTTCGACGAAGTCAATTGCTCAGGCCGCCCTGAGCGGCCTTCGACAAGGTCAATTGCTCAGGCCGCCCTGAGCGGAGTCGAAGGGCGGAGTCGAAGGGCGGAGTCGAAGGGCGGAGTCGAAGGGCGGAGCTTGTCTGGTTCTGTCCCGCTCACCGTCTCCAGAAGAAACAACGACGCTCTCGGTCACCAGTGTGGCGGGAAGAGCGCGCTCGTGTCTCTGCTCTTCCCTTGGCTTTGGCGCCTGAACCAATCACTGAGCCAAGGCGGCCAACGGTGATGTGAGGAGTTCAAGGTCAAGTGTAGGTGAGAAGGGGAAGACGAGGGGGAGTCATGGTGGAGAGGCGTACACGGGTGTTGTTAGCAGACGGCGACGGGGAAGTGCGTCTGGCCATCACCCGCGCCCTCCGGAAGGCGGGTTTCGAGGCGGTTGACGTCACTTCCGGTCAGGTGGCCTTGGAGGTCATTCAGACCCGGCGCTTGGACGCTGTCGTCAGCGAACTGCACCTCTCCGGACTCAGCGGCCTGGAACTGCTGCAGGCCGGGTGCCAACTTGTCCGCGGGAAGCCCTGGCTGGTCATCGCCGCCGAGACTTCTGTCTCCGAGGTGGTCAGGGCCGTCAAGTTGGGGGCCTGCGATGTCTGGGAGAAGCCCGTCGAGCCGGAACGCTTGGTGCAGTGGCTAACGGGCACTCTCGGCCACTCCTCCAACCCCCGCCGCCGGCTCGACCCTCCTTGGGAGGGGACGGCCCTGAGCTGTCTGGTGGGCGAGAGTCCTGTCTGGCTGCAGCTCAAGGAGACCATCTGGTCGCTCCAGGAGAGCGAGAGCACCGTGCTCATCCAAGGTGAGAGCGGCGTGGGCAAGGAAGTGGTGGCTCGCGCCATCCACGCCGTAAGCCCACGGGCCCACCGGCCCTTTGTGCCCGTTTCCTGTGGCAGCATCCCGGAAAGCCTGCAGCAGAGCGAGCTCTTCGGGTACGAGGAGGGCGCCTTCACCGGAGCCAACCACAAGAAGAAAGGGGTGCTGGAAGCCGCTGAGGGCAGTACGCTCTTCCTGGACGAGGTCGGTCTCATGTCGGAGGGGACCCAGGGACTGCTGCTCCGCTTCCTGGAAGACGGAGAGGTGAGGCCCCTGGGCTCCGTCGAGAACAGTCGCTTGGACGTGCGTCTCATCGCCGCCACCAACGTCGATCTCAGGTTGGCGGTCAGGGTCGGGAACTTCCGTCAGGACTTGTACCACCGACTCAAGGTCATACCCCTGATCGTGCCCCCACTGAGACAGCGTGGTGGCGACGTGCTCTACCTTGCCCGGGAGTTCGTGGAGGAGTTCTGTCAGCTCCAGGGACGACCTCCAGTGACCATCTCTCCTCGGGCCGCGGGATGTCTCCTCGGCTACAAGTGGCCTGGCAACACCCGCGAGCTAAAGCACGCCATAGAGTACGCCCTCACCCTCGGCCGTCACGACGTGCTCGACGAAGAGGACCTGCCCGTCGAGGTGCAGAGCTCACCGGGGGGGGCCGGCCGGGCTTCCCTACGGGCGCGGGAACGCCGGGAGTTGCTCTCCGTCCTCGAAGCGTGTGGGTGGGTGAGAAAGGAAGCGGCCCGCCGACTGGGCGTCAGCAAGGTGACGCTCTGGCGGTGGATGAAGGACCTGAACGTCCAGGCGCCGACCGGCAAGAGACGTCTCCTCTTCGACGAAACCCCTGAAACGTCCCGAAACGTCTTCATTTCGTCGTGAAACGTTTTCCCGCCTCGTCCCCTCTTGACCCGCCGGCGGCCGGCCTTCATCCCGTTTCCTAATCCCTGTTTCGGCAACGGCTTACACTGTCTTTCCTCAAGAATGACGGCGCGCGGTACGCCCCTTGCTCCCTCAAATGGCCGATTGATGCCTGGAAGCCTGGAGTACGTAGGGGCGGAGCGTTGCTCAGCGTGCTGGTGGTGGAACCCCGTTCTGAGATTGCTGTGGAGCTGGGACGGGCCTGTGACTCGGCTGTCACCACCGTGATCTCAGCTCGTGACCGACAGGAAGCCGGCCGGCTGATGCGTCGGAGCGGGCCCTTTGAGGTGGTCGTCGTCAGCTCCGCCATCGGTCAAGGGCCGGCCCTGGAGCTGGTCGACGAGGTCCGCCGACGAGACCAGCACAGCGTCATCGTCTGTGTGCTCGGTGAGCTGACCGAGGAGCTGGAGAAGTCCGCTCGTCTGAGGGGGGCCTCTCTCTGCATCTCCAAGTCCGAGGAGTACCAGGAGCTCTTGCAGGTCCTGTGGCACGTGGAACGTCGCAAGGCGATGGGCAAAAGCTTGGGAGCAAGTTGGCGGGAGCCGTCCGTTGGCCGCTGAGAGCTGACCCCGCCGGAAGGAGGGCCGAAATGAACCGGGCGCGAGGTCGTGAGCTGGTGTCGGTGTTGATGGTTGTGGCCGTGCTGGTGGCCCTGGGGCCGGTGAGCCCACGGGCGCTCCTGGCTCAGGAAGAGCAGACGGGGGTGACCGTGCGCTACAGTCAGTTTCTTTCGGTCAAGCCTGGACCGCTCAGCGGCCGGGTCCTCTACCCCGACGGGAAGACGCCAGCGGCCAACGTCCCCGTGCGGGTCTGGGACGTGGAGAAGGAGAAGTTCATCCACCAGGTCAAAACGGACGAGAAAGGCAACTACTCGTTGCCCCGTCTGGCCCCGGGGCGGTACCGGGTCACCTTCGGTGACCGTGTGGTCGTGGACCTGCGGGTGGCTGACACCGCCTCCATGGTCGGACCCCTCAACGTCATCATCCCGCGAGGGAAACCCACCTTCACCACCGAGCAGTTGGAGGCCGAGGTGGCCGCCGGTGCCGGGGGCAAGCTCCTGCCCACCCTCCTCATCGTGGGCGCCGGTGGGGCCACGGCTGTTGGTGTGGTGGCCCTCGCCGGGGGCTTCAGTGGAGGCGGCGGTGGCGGGAAAAAGATCGTAAGTCCGTGAGCGCACGGTCCCGGCCCGTACGGGTCTCAGTGCACGCTCTGCCTGCCGGAGAGCTGCGTAGGGACAGGTCTTCAGACCTGTCCGGCGGACCCGCCGGCCAGCGGCTCTCTACAGAGCGCGGACCCACCCGATGCTGCTCTGCGAAGCGGCGAGGCTGCTCTCTGCTCCGCCCTGCGTAGCGGCTTCGCAGAGCCCGTACGGGCGAAGCACGAGCGGGCAAGCTGAGAGTGGCGGTGCCACCCGGGATTTCGGGGTGCGGTCAGGGCGGTAGGGAGGGCGTGGTCATGAAGATGCTGCTCCCCAGGTGGTCGGCGGCGCTGTTGGTGGTGTGGGTCCTTGTGGGCTGCAGCCACCAGGAGTTCAGCCGACCCCTCCTGCGCAAGCCGACCGACGTGGTCGGTGACCTCTTCGATTCAGGTGAACCCTACGTAGAGTCGGCGGAGCCCCGCAGCAGGCTGCGGATGGAGCGGCTGGCCCAGGCGCTGGCCGCCTGGCAGGGCGAACCT
>CAZIBA010000202.1:0-5185 GCA_964536795.1 uncultured Planctomycetota bacterium
GAAATGCAGTTTGGCCAGCCCCTCCAACGGCCAGAATGGTATACGAAGCCAGAGCGGCCGCCAGCGGGGAAAAAGATAGCCCGTGGCCCGGGAGGTCTGATTGCCCATGAGAAGCCAGTAGCCCCCCGTCGGCTCCAGCTCCTCCACCGTGAAGCCTGCCCCCTCGGCCAGGTGGCGGAGGCCGTACTCGGTGTAGCGGTAGAAGTCGTAGGGAGCCTGGTGCACCCGCGCGCTCTGGGGAGCCACCAGGTAGAGGAGCCCCCCGGGCCGAAGCACCCGGCTCATCTCCCCCATCACGCGGGCCGGCTCGGGCACGTGCTCCAACACGTTCACCGACAGCACCACGTCGAAAGACCCGTCGGCAAAGGGAAGACCGTGCAGGTTGCCGACGGCGTCCAGACCGCCGTAGTCAGTCTTGGCCGACCCTTTGGCGAAGTCGATGCCCGTGTACTCGGCATGCGAAAAGAGAGGCCGGTAGGCGCAGTCACCTGCGCCCGCGTCCAGCACCCGCGCCCCCTCGGGAACCTCGGCCGCAACACGCTCCACAAAGCGGTCGGCCAGCCATCGGCTCACCTGCAGCCGACGACGGACACGGCTGGGCAAGAGCACCTTCCAGTCCATCTGCTACCCTCTGTGACGCCGGCCTACCCAGTTCAGCCACCTTAGCCCTGGCCACCTCGCCTGTCAACGTACCGAGAAGAACACGAGCACTGGTTCGCACTGTGCCACGGCCGGCTTGTCCGCCGAAGCCTTGGCGAAGGCGGATCCAAGCCCTGTCCTGCCTGCCCTGAGCTTGTCGGAGGGGCCGGCCGTGCAGGAGCAAGTTGCGCCGCCCACGCTTCTCCCTCTCCCTCTGAGAGAGGGCCGGGGTGAGGGAAGCGGATGTGCCACGGCCGGCTTGTCCGCCGAAGCCTTGGCGAAGGCGGATCCAAGCCCTGTCCTGCCTGCCCTGAGCTTGTCGGAGGGGCCGGCCGTGCAGGAGCAAGTTGCGCCGCCCACGCTTCTCCCTCTCCCTCTGAGAGAGGGCCGGGGTGAGGGAAGCGGATGTGCCACGGCCGGTCTTGCCCGGCCGTGTCTCGCTCGCGGACCACGTCTGAGGAAAACCTCCAGGCACCTTGACGCCCCGCCCACCCCCTGCCAAACTCTTTCCAAAAGGAGCTCACCGCCAGAAAGCAAGGAGGCCCTCATGCAGGTCACGGAGCACATCCATCTGGTAGGTCGGGGGAGGTGGGGCGGGCACGAACCGCTCAGCGGCGAGGGAGACTGCAACGTCTACCTCATCGCAGGCGGGTCGGAGCTGGCCCTGGTGGACGTGGGTGTCGGCCCCAACTTCCCCTCGGTCTGGCGAAACGTGAAGGCGCTGGGCTTCGACCCCAAGAGCATCACCAAGGTGCTTCTCACTCACACCCACTGGGACCACGCCGGCGCGCTGCCGGGCCTGCGCAAGCTCTCCAAGGCCCGGGTGTACGCTCATCCATACGGCGCCCGGGCCGTCCGGGACCTTCACCCCCACCTGGGAGCGGGCCCGGCCGCCAGGAAGTTAGGCCCGGCCCGCGCCCGCAAGCTCTTCCGCATCGACCGGACCGTCAGCGAGGGCGACCGTGTCCGGGTGGGCGAGCTGACCCTCCAGGTGCTGGAGCTCCCCGGCCATACGCCCGACTGTGTGGGTTGGCTGCTGACCGTGGGCGGGAAGAGGGTGCTCGTCAGTGGCGACGCTGCCATCGGAGACCAGGGGAAGGTCAAGGGCTGCATCGGCTGGCTGGACGTGCATTGGGGCAGCGACCTGTCTGCTTTTTCGCGGACGCTGGCCCGCCTGTGCCGACGGAAGTTCGACGTGCTTCTTCCCGGTCACGGCCTCCCCATCGTCGGCCGGGCCAAGGTGGCCCGGTCGCTTCGCCACTGCCGGGAACGCCTCGAAAACTTCCGCCGATTCCCCCAACTGGGCTCCATGACCCCGCTGCAACCCGACTCCGACCTGGGCAGTCCGAAGAAACGGTGAGGTGCCCGAGCAATAGAAGGGGAGACTCACGTGACAGCAGGACTGATGACAAGCTGGACGGCAGTGGCCTTGGCGGCCGTCGCCACGGCCTTTGCGACGGTCGCCGCAAAGGGAAAGGCCGACGTGATCACGTTCGTGGTAAAGGACCAGCTGCTTCACAAGATTGACCGCAGGCTCTTCGGCCAGTTCATGGAGAGGCCAAGTTGGGGCGAAATCGGGCCGGAAGCTGCGCTGGTCCCGGGGACCCGTCGACTTCAGCCCGAAGTCGTCAAGCTCCTGGGAGAGATGGCCATCCCCATCCTCCGGTTCCCCGGGGGGACGGACGTGGACTTCCTCGACTGGCGTGACATGGTCAGCAACGTGCCCGGGCGAGAAGTTGAGCGCCCCGTCAGCACCGGGCACAAAGGGGACAAGGTCACCAACAACTTCGGCTACGACGAGTTCCTGCGACTGTGTGAGGACCTAAGGGCGGAGGCCATTGTGGTGGTCAACTTCCGCGACGGGCTTTTGAGGACAAAGCCCCTAAAAGAGGCGGCGATGCACGCAGCGTCTCTGGTGGCCTACTGCAACGCGCCGGTCGGAGCCGACTTGCCGGACGGTATGGCTGACTGGCCAGCGGTGCGGGAGAGGAACGGCCGAGCGAAGCCCTACGCCGTCAAGTACTTCCAGATCGGCAACGAGACCTGGGCCTTCTTAAACGAGATGAAGAAAGCGGAACCCCAGGGAGTGGAAGACGCCTACGTCGACTGCCTGGTCGCCTACGTGGAAGCGATGCGCGCGGTCGATCCGTCCATCCGTCTCATCGTCGACGACCTGCCCGACGTTTCCGAACGGGTACGAGAACGGCTGGGCACCAAGGTTCAGTACCTTGCCGTGCACAACTACTTCCCCTGGGGCATCACGGAGGTGACACGGGACGGTGAGGACGTGCCCATCGGTGAGCTCACAGCAGCCGACATCTGGTACGCCTGGGTCGCCACGCCCGGGATGGACGAGGACGGCCTGTCAAGCTATGGCGCCGACGCCTTCTCAAGGGTGCGGAAGTCCGGCTACAAGGTGGCGGTCACCGAATGGAACTGGAACGGGTGGTGGCAGCACCGAGGTCCCAGACCGGCGTTGGACTCATCCTTTGCCAAGGGTGTGGGCGCTGCAGGTTTTATCCACGCGCTGATGCGGGCCGGCGACATCGTCGAGATCGGCTGTCAGTCGATGCTGGTCGGCAACCGCTGGGGCATCACGGCCGTCCGGGCAGACCCCAAGGCCGAGGTGCCTCCCTATTTCATGCCCACCGGCCAGGTCACCGCTTTCTACTCCAGGTACCACGGGGAGGACCTGCTCGCCGTGGAGGCCACGAACGTCCCCACGTACGAGCAGCCCTACCGACTGGGGGGAACGAGGGCGAAAGAGAAGGTCGTCTACGTCGACGTCCTGGCGACGGCCGACGACGAGACCATCTACCTCCACGCCATCAACCGCCACTTCGACGAGCCGATGGCGCTCACGCTCGACCTCTCCGCCTTCGGCGGCCTCGCAGGCAGGGCCGTGCATCACCTGTTCGAAGGTCGCCTCAACGACAGGCCCCAGGCGGACGAACCGCTCCAGATCGGGCGACTCAGGCACGAGCAGATTCGCTTCGAAGGCACGACCCTCGAGGTGACGCTCCCGCCCCGGACCGTCTCCTGCATCGAGATTGCGCGGAGGTGAGCCCGCTTCCTGAGTTGGGGAACATGCTCCCCCTCTCAGGCGAGGAACATCAGAACTCGGTCACTTCACCACCACCGCCGATGCGTTTCGCTGTACCCCCGTCGTTCATATCGCGCGTAGTCCCGGGCTCAATCTGACCGTCCCGGGAGTAGCCCCGATCCTCCCAGTAGCCCCCTCGCATCCGGTCACCCAGCACCACCTTCACCAGCCACTTGCAGCTCTTGTAGCCCCAGAGCTGGGGGATGACCATCCGCAGGGGTCCTCCGTACTCCACCTCGATCTCCTCCCCGTCCACCTGCCAGGCCAGCAGAACTTTCGGCTGGCGCAGCTCCGCCAGCGCCACGGCAGTGTCGTAACCCTCGGGGCTGGAGAAGGTGACATGGGTGGCTTCGGGGAGTGGCTTGATTTGGTGCTCAAAGTCAGCCCACAGGACGCCTCCCCAGTCGGCCCGCACCGACCAGCCACTGACCGAAGTGAGCCGGGCATTGACCACGGTCAGAGGCATCGCCCGCACCTCATCCAACGAGAAGACGCGCGGGGTCTCGACCATCCCTGATACCTCCAGGCGAAGGTCCTCGAGGTCCTCCGGCCTGGTTCCCTCAGCGTTGAAAACGGGTACGCCGAGCTGTCTCAGGATGCTCATGCTGCTCGCTCATTCTCCCACTGGAGCCCTTCGAGGGCCTGGGAATCACAGGTCACAAGTTCTATGAACCGCAAAGGTCGCAAAGGTGACGCGAAAGCAGACCCGTCGCCCCCGTCACCAGCACCTTCCCCACCTCACTCCTCCTCTTCAAGGCTGACCGACCAGGGGATGTCATCGGGCTCCTGGCCGCCCCGGGACCGCGGCGCTCCCCCCTCGTCTTTGCCGTTGCGACCGACGCTGTAGAGGATATAGCCGTCCTCGTCCCTTCTGTACACGAATACCCGACCGCTGAAGGGGTCCAGCGGAAGTTCCTCCAGGTAGGTCAGCCTGAGGTCGCTCAGAGCGTCGGGGTATGCGCCCGCCTTCCGACGATGCAGTTCCAGCTCGATGCCGAGGGCCATCTCCAGCAGGTTGGCCTCCCGCGTGGCCGGAACAGACAGGGTCTGGTTGATGCCAGGCATGAGCAGGACCACGAACAGTCCTCTGGGCGGCTCGTTCTGGAAGTGGTCGAGCCAGGCGTCCAGTTCCTTTCGACCCTTCTCGCTTTCATACCAGGGCCTCTCGGCCAAAGCGAGCGTTTGGCCAAGGCCTTCCAAGAACCTGAGCTTCTCCCCTTCCAGCCAGGCCTTGCCAGAGGGGCTGGACTTGAGGAACTTCACGGACTCCGGCCCTAACTTCAGCGCCTCGGGGCGGTTCAGGACATCCAGCAGCATGACTCGCTCGCCAAGCAACGCCCCACGGAAACCGTGCTCCTGGACCATCCTGATGACGGCTTCAGCAAGCGAGCGCAGGTCGAGGCGCTCGGCAGCGAGAAAGAGGAAATCCTGAACGAGAAGCGC
>CAZIBA010000203.1:0-5185 GCA_964536795.1 uncultured Planctomycetota bacterium
AGGCCGCCTACCGCACGGCGCAGCAGAACCACTCCCTCGGTCCGGTCCTCCACGCCCTCTTCCAGCGGGCCTTCCGGGTGGCCAAGCAGATCCACTCCTCCTACCCTCTGGGGTGGGGACGGGTGTCGGTGGCCTCGGTGGCGGTGGAGTTCGCCAGCCATGTCTTCGATGACTTCCGGGGGAAGACGGCTCTGGTTCTGGGTGCGGGTGAGATGGCCGGTCAGATGCTACAGCACCTGCGCGACCGTGGCCTGAGCCGGGTGCTGGTGCTCAACCGCAGCCTGCAGCGGGCCGGCGAGCTGGCCCGGGAGTTGGGTGCCCAGGCCCACGGGCTGGAGGAGCTGGAGGAGCTGCTTCCGGTCGGCGACGTGGTGCTGGTCTCGACGGGGGCTCCGGCGCCCATCGTCACCCGCGACTTGGTGGCCCGGGCCCTCAAGCGGCGACGTGGGCGGCCCATGTTCGTGGTCGACATCTCGGTGCCCCGCAACGTCGAGTCGCAGGTGGGGGAGCTGGGCAACGTCCATCTCTACGACATCGACGACCTGAGCTCGGTGGCCCAGGTGAACCAGGCCCGCCGACAGGCGCAGGTGGTTGCCTGTCTGGAGCAGGTGGACGTGGAGGCGGAGCGCTTCATGAACAAGCTCCGAGCCCGGGAGGTGGGACCTCTGGTCACTGAGTTCCGCCGACGGGCCCACCAGCAGGCTGAGCAGGAACTTCGGGAACTTCTGGCCCGCCAACCTCTGGCCCCCGAGCAACAGGAAGAAGTGCGGCAGTTGGCCCGGCGGCTGGTCAACCTGTTTCTGCACGGACCTACCCAGGCCCTCAAGGACCTCTCGCAGCGTGAGGACGGCTTCCGCTACGTTGACGCTCTCAGACGATTCTACGACCTCCCCGAAACCGAGGAGTGACCACACTGTCACCGAGCCAACCATCACCGGCCGATGCCCACGACCAGCGACGGAGCCCCTGGCCCAACCCGCAACTGGGCTCGCTGCTGCTCGCCCTGTCCGTGGCGACGCCCGTCATCTGGCTCTGGCTCCTGGCCTGGCAAGCGGACCCT
This sequence comes from uncultured Planctomycetota bacterium, assembly GCA_964536795.1. GTDB lineage: Bacteria > Planctomycetota > DG-23 > CBDVDV01 > CBDVDV01 > CAZIBA01. Next base: position 1,061 of record CAZIBA010000203.1, read on the forward strand.
CCACGAGGGACTTCGCACTGGGCGTTCGTCCTGGTGCTGGTGCTCCAGCGGCTCCGTATCGTCGGTGTGACCGTAGCCTGGGTGCTGGCTGTCCTCGGCGTTGGCTGTGAGGTGGGCCGGTTCGTCCTCCCGCCGCTGGAGGCGGGCCGACGTTGGCTCTTCCGGGCTGCTCTGGGGATGGGGGTGACGGCCGTCCTGGTGCTGGCCCTGGGAGCTCTGGCGGCCGGCTGGGCGGTGGGGGTGGTCTGGGTGCTGGGGTTGGCGGCGCTGGTTCGGCGGACGTGGGCGGAACGGCACGAGCTGGCTCAGGCGATGCGGAGCCGGTTGTCGCTCTCCGGGTGGGAATGGCTGTGGGTGCTGGTGAGCGTGGGTGCGTTACTGCTCGCGCTGGTGTGCCTGTTCCTTCCGCCGTTGGACTACGACGTCCTGGAGTACCACCTGGGGGTACCGGCCCGGTACCTGGAGGCCGGTCGCATCGCCGGCCTGCCCACAAACGTGTACAGCAACTTCCCCCTCACGGCCGAGATGCACTACCTGGTCGGACTCGCGGCCCTGGGCAAGGTGGAGGGGGGCTGCTTCGCCAAGCTCTTCAACCTGTTCTGCTCGGCCCTGGCCGCCTTGGGTGTGGCGGCGCTGGCCCGGGAGCTCTTTCGGAGCAGAAAGGCGGCCACCCTGGCCCTGGCCGTCTTCGCCAGCAGCGGATGGCTCCTGGTGTTGGCCTGCGCCAAGGCCTACGTGGAGCCGGCGCTGACCGCCCTTGTGGTGCTGGCGGTGCTGGCTTTCCTCTGCTGGTCGGAGAGGCGCCCTGGTCCCGAGAAGAGGCGTTGGCTGCTGCTGTCGGCTCTCCTGGTGGGGTTTGCGTGCGGCACCAAGTACCCAGCGGCGCTGTTCCTGGGAGCCCCCCTGGCGGGCTGGCTGTTGGTCGCCGCGGCGAGGAGGAAGGAAGGGCGGAAGGGCGCCCTCGTCGGGGTGACGCTCTTCGTGGCCGTCGCGATGCTGGCCTTCGCCCCTTGGCTCGTCAAGAACGTGATGACCACCGGCAACCCCATCTTTCCCCTGCTCCAGGGGGTCTTCGGTGGAGGCGGCTGGTCCGACGCCGACCTGGCCAGGTGGACGCAGGCTCACCCTCTCGGCATCACGCAGCTCGGCAGACTTGCCGTGGATTTGCAGGGCCTGCTGACCCGGCCGGGAGAGCTTCCCCCGCTCATTTTCAGCCCGGCGGCGTTTGTCTTTCTGCCTCTCGTGCTCTTCCTTCGGGGCCGGCGCCGACGGGCTCTGTTGCTTGTGGGGTACGTGGGGCTTTGCGTGGCGTTGTGGCTGCTTTTCACGCATCGCATCCAGCGCTTCCTGGTGCCGGCGCTGGCCGTCTCGATCGCGCTGTCGGCCGGTGGGGTGGAGGCGCTGAGTGGGGGGAGGCTGCGGGAGCTCTTGCGTGGGGTGGCGGCGCTGCTCCTGCTGGTTTCGCTGGTCGTGACCTGGCCCTTCATCCCCGGCCCCGTGCTCTGGGCGCAGGACTTGGAGCGGCCACGGACCTTCCTGGAAACGTACTGCGGGGTCTATCCCGCATACACGTTCGCCGAGGGCCTTTCGTCCGACGAGCGCATGCTCTCAGTGGGGGAGGCGCGGAGCTTCTACTTCGGCCCGGACGTCCGTATGGAGACGGTGTTCGACCCGAAGCTGCTGGACCGCCTGCTGGCCGACGGCCCGGCGCCGATGGAGCTGGCCCGTCGACTCAGGGAGCGGGGGTTCGCGTACGTCTTCGTCAACTGGTGGGAGTTGGCCCGCCTGCAGAGCACCTACGCATACGACTACGGAGGCCGAGGGCGGGCCGGCTACTCCGAGCAGATCGACTCCGCGCTCTTCGAACGCCTGGAGGAGGCCGGGGCCATTTCCCTGCGCCGAGCCTTCGGACCATCCTTCTACACCCTTGAGACGCGGCAGGGGTGGCGCTACTCTCCCCTGCTGGAAGACCTGCTCAAGGGGCCGGCCGTACCGGACGAAGGCGCCGTCCGGCGCCATCCCCACCTGTACGTGATCTACCATATCGGAGGGACGGGCGAGCAATGACCGAGGTGGTCTCGGCAGGCATCATCGTGGTTGACATCCTGGCCCAGCCCATAGACCACTACCCGGAGAAGGGCAAGTTAGTGCTTTTTGACCGGATGGAGCTCCACGTGGGAGGCTGCGCGGCCAACACCGGTATCGGACTGAGCAAGTTGGGACGTTCGGTGGCCGTTGTGGGCCGGGTCGGTGAGGACGCCTTCGGAGACCACTGCATCGCGGAGGTCCAGGCTTCCGGGGCCGACACCTCGCACGTGGTCCGCACCTCGGAGCTCCCCACCTCGGCCACCTTCGTGGCCATCGGAAGCGACGGTGAGCGGGCCTTCTTTCACACCATCGGGGCCAATGCCGCTCTGTCCGTCGAGGACGTCGACCTCGAACTGGTGCGGGAAGCCCGGGTGCTCCTTGTGGCCGGGACGTTCGTGATGCCCCGGTTGGACGGTGAGCCGACGGCCCGGTTGTTCCGGGCGGCCAAGGAGGCCGGGCTGATGACGGTGCTGGACTGCGTCTACAACGACCAGTTGGCTCATCCGATGTCCGTGCTTGCGCCCTGCCTGCCCCACGTGGACTACTTCGTGCCCAACCTTACCGAGGCCGAGCTCATCACCGGCCGCAAAGGACCGCGAGCGTGTGCCCAGGCTCTCCTGGCCGCTGACTGCCGAGCAGTGGTCATCAAGATGGGCCAGGCCGGCGTCTACTGCCTCACCAGCGAGGGGCAGGAGCACCGGGTGTCCGCCTACCAGGCCCCCGTGGTTGACGCCACCGGGGCGGGCGACGCCTGGGTGGCGGGCTTCCTCGTGGGGCTGTTAGAGGGATGGACTCTCGAGGAGGTCCTGCTCTTCGGCAACGCCGTCGGGGCCCAGGCCGTGGGGGCCGTGGGCTGTACGACGGGCATCCCGTCCTTCGCAGCGGTTCGGCGGTTCCAGGAGCAGGCGCCTCTCCGTCGTCGCCCGTGAGGGTGGGTGTCGACTGACTCATCCCCAGTTTCCGTAAGTCCTGTTCTCGCGTGAGGTTACCCACATGGGGTGGCCCACCTTGGCTTTGCCAAGGTGGGCGCGAAGCGTGGGAAAGAGGTATTGAATGTTGCTGCCGTAACTCTTTCAGAGCAAGGAGCTTACCCCTTCCGGTGCTCCGCACACACCTTGAGCAAGCTCAAGGTGTGCCACCCAGAACACCCCAAAACTGGGGATGACCCAGGGGTGTCGGTCCTTGTCCGGAAGGGGTTTCTCCCATAGAATCGGCGTTATGGCAGGGCCTTTGAGCAAGGCTCGGTAGCGGCGAACGAGGAGAGCGGCCGTGGGCGCAGGGCAGTCAGCTCAGCGCGGGACCGAGCAGGAGCCGGTGACCCGCAGACAGCTTCTCAAGGGGGCTGGTCTGGGCGCCCTCAGCCTGGCGGCAGGCGTGGCGGGTGGAGGCACCCTCTGGGCCCGGGCGGACGAAGGTGCCGACAATAAGGCCAGGGCCCGCTGGCCCGGGCGGGTCATCGAGGTGAGCAAGCCGGGAAGCATTGTGGGCAGCAAACCCGTGGCCGCGGCCGTGGGAGAGATGCTGGAGGCCGGCCTGCTCAGGCTCACCGGTGAGGCCGACCTCACGGAGGCCTGGAGGCTGTTCGTGGGACCTGAGGACGTGGTGGGCATCAAGGTGGACTGTTCGGGCGGGCCTCAGTGCTCCACTTCGAAGGAGCTGGTGGGAGAGGTCATCCGCGGCCTGAAGAACGCTGGCGTTCCCGACAACGAGATCATCGTCTTTGACCGCTTCGCCGACGACCTCCGCCGGGCCGGCTACCGTTACAACACCGGGTCGCAGGGCGTGCGCTGCTTCGCCAGTGAGGGTGGGGAGTCGCCGGCCGGCTACGACGAGGCGGTGGGCTACCAGGCCCCGGTGGGTGACCGGCAGCGGTCTCCGGCGAGCAACATCGTGAGCAAGATGGTCACCAGGCTCGTGAATCTTCCCGTGCTCAAGGACGACGGCGCGGTGGGCATCGCCTGCGCGCTCAGGAACGTGGCCTTCGGGTGTTTCAGCAATACCGATCGCTTTCAGGCCCTGTCCGGAGACCCGGCCAAC
>CAZIBA010000204.1:0-5175 GCA_964536795.1 uncultured Planctomycetota bacterium
CGGCGAGGCTACTCCAGAAAGAGTTGGGGAGGCAGCGGGGCCAACTCGCAGGCGCGCTGGAATACCTGAGGCTCCGAGACAGACTCAGGGAGCTACCAAAGGAGCTCCGCGAGGCCGAATCGGCGGTCGCGAGCTACCGCGAGCGGTTGGCTTCCTGGACCGAGCCGCCGGCCAACGAGCCGCCCTGGGCCATCGACCACGTGGTGGAAATCGCCCTCCCTGCGGCCGTGGCCCAGCCCGGGCAGAAGGTCGATCCGAAGTACCTGAAGCCGATGGGTTCACCGGACGAGTAGGAAGCCAGTGACCGGCGGCCAACTCACGAGTACTGAGCGTTGAAGCGGACGTACTCTTCGGAGAGGTCCGTCGTCCAGACGGTAGTCTGGGCCGTCCCCAGGTCCAGGTCGAGCACCAGGCGGACGTCGGGACGGGTCAGTTGCCCGTGTGCTTCCTCCGGGGAGTGGGCCACGGGCTCCCCGGCCTGAAAGACGAGGACGTCCCCCAGCCAGAGGGAGAGCTTCTCCTCCTCCACCTGGGCGCTCGAGTAGCCGGCCGCGGAGGTGATGCGACCCCAGTTGGGGTCCTCACCGTTGAGGGTCGTCTTCACGAGCGGACTGTCGGCCACGGCCCGGGCCACTGCCAGGGCGTCCTCCTCGCTGGCCGCTCCCCTGACCACGATCTCCACGAACTTGGTGACCCCCTCCCCGTCGCGGACGATTCTGTGGGCCAGCTCCCGGGTCACGTGAGCCAGGGCCTCCCGGAGCTCCCTGTGGGCCCGACTTCCCGGCCGGACGGGGTCGTTCCCCAGGGCCCCGTTGGCCAGACAGAGCACGGTGTCACTGGTCGAGGTGTGGCCGTCGATGCTGATGCGGTTGAAGGAACCGGCCACCGCCTCGCTGAGCAGTTCCTGCAAATCGGCCGAACCGACGGCCACATCGGTGGTAAGAAAGCAGAGCATGGTGGCCATGTTGGGGGCGATCATGCCGGCCCCTTTGGCGATGCCGGCCAGGGTGGCCGGGGCACCGTCCACGTAGAACCGGGCCCCAGCTCGCTTGGGTCCGCTGTCGGTGGTGAGTATGGCGCGGCTGATGGCCTCGTCGGCCTCTGCGCCGCGGGCCAGCATCTCGACGGCCCGGCTGATCCCGTTCTCTATCCGGTCCATGGGCAGATGCACCCCGATGTGGCCGGTCGAGGAGACCAGGACGCCCTCCTCCTCCAGCTCCAGGCCCTGGGCGACGAGTTGGGTCATCCGCCGGGCGTCGGCCAGGCCCCGGGCCCCGGTACAGGCGTTGGCATTGCCGGAGTTGACGACCACGGCCCGGGCCCTCCCCGAGGCCGCCCGTTCCCGGCTGACCCGCACGGGAGCCCCGTGCACCTTGTTGGTGGTGAAGGTCGCGGCCAGGGAGGCCGGTTGCTCCGAATAGATGATGCCCAGGTCCAGCTTCTCCTCGTCGGGCTTGATGCCACAGTGAACACCGGCAACCTGAAAGCCCGCCGGCGTGGTCAGGCCCGCGTCGATCGGTTCCATGCTGAAGCCCTTTCTCTGGCAACGTCGTGGGGTTTCCGCCGACGGGATTGTAAGCCCCCAACGGGCGAAGTCAACCGCGCACCGGGCCGCTGAGCCCGGGCCTTCGTCCGCGAAAGCCCGTACGGGCGAAGGCGGGGCATTGACGGAATCCAGCACATCCCATACAGTCAGGGCCCCGGGAACTTGGTCGGACACGGGAGAACGAGCGATGGACTGCGAAGGAGTAGCCCAGAGCGTCAGCGAATGGATCGGTGGGCAACTGCGCGCGGCCAGCTGCTCCCGCGCGGTGATCGGTGTCTCGGGTGGTGTGGACTCGGCGGTGGCCGTGGTGCTGACCAGGCGGGCATGCCCGGAGGGCACGCTGGCCCTCATCATGCCTACGGGGGCGTCCGACCAGGCGTTCACCGATCGGGCCCAGAGGCTGTGCGAGCAGTTCGAGATAGCCTGGAAGCTGATCGCCATCGACCCCATCGTGGAAATGTGCTCTCAGTGGATACCCGCCGAGGCCCCCGAGCTGGACCCCACCCGGCTCCGACTGGCCCTGGCCAACCTGCGTCCGCGCGTCAGGATGACGCTCCTCTACCTCCATGCCAACGCCCTCGGGGCGCTGGTGGTGGGGACGGGCAACAAGAGCGAGCTGCAGGTGGGCTACTTCACCAAGTTCGGCGATGGCGGCGTGGACATCGAACCCTTGGGTGGCCTCTACAAGAGCGAGGTGACCGAGCTGGCGCGTCACCTCGGTGTCCCCGGGGACATCGTCCAGGCTCCCCCGTCGGCCGGCCTCTGGGACGGACAGACGGATGAGGACGAAATGGGCGTGACCTACGAGCAGATCGAGACCTACTTCCGCGCCGCCTCCCAGGGCCAGGGGCCCTCGCTCGCCGAGCAGGTCGTCGAGCGCATAGGGCGCATGGCCGCAGCCTCGCAGCACAAGCGCCTCCCGCCACCGGTCTTCGAGGAGGTCCGGAAGCTCATCGACTGACGGTCACCCAGCAGAAGGAGGTCGCCCCTTGAAGGTCGTAGAGGCAAAGGTCTATCTGGCGGAGATCACCGGCCGGCACCCGGTCCTGGTGCAGGTCGCGACCGACGAAGGCGTCACCGGCGTCGGCGAGGCCGGCATCGTCTACGGCGCCGGCTCAACGGCCGCGGCCGGCATGATCAAGGACCTGGCCGAGCGCTACCTCCTGGGGAAGGACCCCTTTCAGATCGAGGCCATCTGGGGGGAGATGTACGACCACAGTTTCTGGGCCAAGGGAGGTGGGCCCATCGTCTTTGCTGGCATCAGCGCCATCGAGCAGGCCCTGTGGGACATCAAGGGGAAGGTCCTGGGCGTGCCCGTCTACGAGATGTTGGGGGGGAAGTGTCGGGACCGCGCTCGGGTCTACGCCAACGGCTGGTCCTTCCACTGCCATCAGCCCGAGGAGTTCGCCCGCGAGGCCGAACGGGTGGTGGCCGACGGCTTCGACGCCCTGAAGCTCTACCCCCTTGCGTCGCGGGTGAAGGAGACGCCCGACAGCGGGCTTCGTCACGTCTCCCGCCGGAACCTCGACCGGGAAGCCCAGAACCTGGCCGTGGCCCGGGTCAGGGCCGTGCGCGAGGCCGTGGGCCCGGACGTCGAGATTATGCTCGACACCAGCGCCTCGGCCACCCCAGACACCATCATCCGTTTGGCCACGCGCTGGGAAGAGCTGGACGTGGCCTTCATCGAGGAGCCGGTCGACCCCTTCGACGTGGACGCACTCAAAACTGTGTGGGAGCACGTGAACGTCCCCATCGCCGTCGGCGAGCGCATCTATTCCCGCTACGGGTTCCGCCGGGTCCTGGAGCTCCACGCCGCCGACATTCTCCAGCCCGACGTGGGCTATGTGGGCGGCATCCTCGAAGCCAAGAAGATCGCGGCTATGGCCGAGGTCTACTCCATGCGCATCCAACCCCACCTGGTCTGCGCCAGCCCGGTATCGACGGCGGCCGCTCTGCAGTTCGTCGCCTGCATCCCCAACTTCTACATCCAGGAGCACTATCCCTACCGCTCGGCCGAGCATCACCAGTTAGTGGACCACGCACCCGAGCTCGACCTCCAGGACGGTCACCTCCCCATACCCACAAGACCCGGGCTTGGCGTGGAGCTGGTCGAAGAGCGCGTCCGGCCCTTCCTGTGGGCCGAATGCAAGATGGAGTGATCCGACCAGAACAGAGGATGTGATACCCACCTCTCGGAGCGCGCCCAGCCCAGAGAGACGCGCAGCTCGCGGCAACTTCTCCAGCAGCCGGGCGCACGATGCGCTCAGCGAACCCAATAAGTCGTCAGCGTCGTCGCTGATGGTGGGAGACAGCACCTCCTCCAGCGCCGTGCCGGCGCCAAGCTCCACCAGGCCCGCCTTGGTTCTGGTGCCACCTATGTCCACGCCGATCGCATAGCGCTCATTCATGACTACGTCACCAGCCACTTCAGGTATCTCATCTCACCCGCCTCGTGTCCACGCGCCTCCGCTGCGCAGTAGGCCGCCAACTGCACCACCATCGCCGGGTGGAATATCCTGTACGCTTCCGGCAACGACCCGCAGGAGACGGTGAAGCCGTCGGGATACGCGTCCCTGTCCGGCGACACAGTAATCACTTCGCCACCCTTGGCCGAAAGCTCCTCGTACAGCTCCAGGCTCCGCTCGTTGGGCACCAGGTCGATCCAGAACCCCACGAACTTCTCGTCCACAACTTCAATTGCCCCGTGATGGAACATCCCGAAGCTCTGCGCCAACGAAGGCAGCCACGCCCCCTCCTGCATCAGCAGCGCCCCCATCTCAGCGACGGTCATGCCGATGCCCTCGGAGAGGAAGTGGACCACCTCCGCCTTGGCGAGGGCCTCTGTGTCCCGAAGGCGCGACAGGAGGTCGGACTTGTCGCTCTCCAGACGGGCGAAGTGGCGGCGCAGCTCCTCCACAAGTCTGTCGTCAAGCTCCCCGGCGAGCCCCGACGCCACGAGCAGTCCCGTCAGCGCCATGCTGGTGAACGCCTTCGTGCAGATGAGTCCGTCCAGGGCCGCAACGTCGTGGACCACGATATCCGCACACCTGGCGAGAGTGCTGTCGGGGGTCATGGTGACGGCAATCAGGGTTCCAGAGCGCTTCCGGATTTCCCTTGCGAACCGGGCAATCTCGCCACTCTCTCCGGAACGTGACATGATGACGTAGGTCGTCTGCGCAGAGTGAGGCGCTCTCAACAGCAACTCCGCCGTCTCCATCAGGTGCACGTTGGAATGAGACAGGGAAAGAGCACGGTACATCGGCCTGCAGGAGTAGAGCGCACTGCCCATCGAGGTGATGACGACGCGGGACGCGGAGCGGATCGCCTCGCAGGCGTCACCGATGGCAGCCCTGCCGGGCCCAGTGGCGTGGGCTAACACCTTCTCCAACTCCAGCGGCTGATCGAGGACGTCGTTCAGGTAGGGGTTCATCAGCGCACTCCAGCGCGCTCCGGGGACGCCGGTCCGGCGCATTCCGGGAGCGTGGTTCCGGGGACGTGACAGCGGGAAGCCGATCGAGGGCATCGCAGCAGAAACCGCTGGTGCGGTCGTTGACGTCGATCGCAGACGCTCAGTCAAGCTTCGCCCTTCGACTCCGCTCAGGGCGGCCTGAGCAATTGACTTTGTCGAA
>CAZIBA010000205.1:0-533 GCA_964536795.1 uncultured Planctomycetota bacterium
GTTCATCTACGTGCGCGGTGAGTACGCCCGTCCCGCCCGGCGGGTGCAGCGGGCTGGCGCTCGGGTCGACGTGACCAGAGCATGACACCGGCCTGCTCCTTGTAGTTGTTGAGGGTCTCGTCCATAGCCTCGATCTCTGTGGCGCTGGGGAGCGTTTTTTCGTACTCAGCCACCAGTTCCTTCTTGCTCTCCAGCTCCTCCTTCATCGCGGGGATCTCGTGGCTGATCCTCTTGTCCAGCTCCTGCTTCTCTTTCTCTGTCTTCCCCAGTTCGGTCTCGGCGACCTGAAGCTTCTTCCAGTCCCAGTACAGGCCGCCACCAATGACCGCCAGCACCACGACCACCACGACGATGCTCAGGACCAACTTCTGGTTCTCTTCCAACGTCCGTCTCTCCCGCTCTGCCTCGGAGACCGAGGCGACGTCGGTTCAGCGGGCCGCGCCTGCGGGCACAGCCGCTTGCGTCCCCACCGGCCGTTGCGCTGGGGGGGGTGCCTTCGACTTCAGCTTCATCTCCAGGGCAAACTTCGTGAC
>CAZIBA010000205.1:543-4113 GCA_964536795.1 uncultured Planctomycetota bacterium
TTCGTGACCAGTTGGTCAGGGAAGTCACTCGATGTCTCCACCCGCCAGCCGGAGTCCAGGATTTCTCCGTCAATGAAGTCAACGATGAACTGTTTGCCCACTTCCTTGTCCGGCTCCTTCCCCCATTCCGGAGGCAGCTCGCCCTTGAGGATCCGACGGACAGCGGCCACCCGCTTCTCCTCGGCCTCGGCGGCCAGACAGTCCATCTTGAGCGCACCGGCTTCGGGTTGGGCGACACCGGGCCTCGCACCGCGGGTCTGCCTGAAGCTCAAGGTGGTCAGTCCGGCATAGGAAGGCACCAGGTCGCAGAGCAGATCCAGCTTCTTCCACCAGACCGTGCCGCTGCGCAAGATGTCCTTCACGGCCGTCTCTCGCTGGGTGATGCTCTGGAGCTCACGGGCCAGGACGTCGTACTCGGCGGCCAGCACCCGGAGGTTGCTCACCTCGTTCGTCGTTTCCTCGATGGCGTTGTGCACCCGGGGGACGAGAATCAGGTGCAGGAAGATAAGAAAGACCAGCCCAACCCCTCCCAGGGCCACACCCATCAAGACCACCAGCAGCCGAGGAAGCGGCGTCCGTTCCACCGGCCTCAGCTCAACTGGCAGCAGATTGACGGTTATCATCAGCTAACTCCGCTCGTTTCGACCGGCCCCCTCAGGGGCGGGGGCAGCCGACCCCCGTGGACCTCCTGGGCACCAGGGCCAGCTGACGATGACAGCGTCACCCGGTCAGGGCTCGTCCCGCCAGACCGACGGTCACTGCCACCTGGTAGCGACGCTCGCTCAGACTATCGGCATCCGCCGGAGGAAGCTTTAGGTTCAACCGACCGACGGGGTCCCAGAGCTGAGCGGGCTTGTCGAAGACCTGTCCGAAGTACTCCACCAGTCCGGGCAGGCTGGCCGAGCCTCCACAGAAGTAGAGGGCCTCGACCTCCCTCTCCGACTCGCCCTCGTAGAAGTCGAAGGTCAGCATGATCTCGTTGCGCAGGTCGTCGAGCACGGGAGCTATGGCCTCACGGATCTCCTCCTCCTGCTCGCCCGGCTGACGCTTCAACTCCTCCACCTGACTGTAGTCCACACCCAGTCGGCGTGCGATGTTCTCGGTAAACTGGTCGCCAGCCACGTAGAGCTCGCGCGACCAGGAGGTGCTCAGCCGGTCCACCATGTCCACGTTGGTGCTGGAGGCGCCGATCTCGATGACGGCCGCCACCCGCTCGGCCTCCAGACCCGTAGGGTCGGCCGTCAGCTCGAAGGCGTTTCCCAGGGCCAGACAGTCCACGTCCACGACCACCGGACGAAGACCGGCCTGCTGCAGCAGACGAACCTGCTCCTCGATAAAGGCCCGCTTGACGGCCACCAGCACCACCCGCATGTCCTCACTCCCAGCGACCGGACCCAGACGCTGGCAATCCAGCACCACCTCCTCCATCCCGAAGGGGATGTACTTGTCGGCCTCGAAGGGAATGGTGCGCTTGAGCTCGTCGTCGGACATCTGTCTCATGGTGACGTAGCGGACGATGACACTGCGACCGGCGACCGAGGTGGCCACCCGGGCCCCGCCGATGTGCATCTTGCGGACCAGCTCCCGCAGACCATCCAGTCGGGCCTGTTCGTTGGGGACGTCGACCACGGCGAAGCGATGCAGGGCCACCTCCCCGCCCAGCTGACCGCTGAGCTCCATCCCCTTGATGGTCTTGCTGCCGAAGTCCACACCGATCAGGTTCTGTCCAGCCATGCTTTCACCCTCAGTTTGACAGCTAAGGGCCGGCGCACCACACGTGTACCTCGCCGGTTCCTGTTGGCTTCTCTGTGACTGAGTATCGGCCGGGTGTATGAAGTGACTTGAGACTTTACGGCCTTGGTCGAACTGGTTTGTCGAGCCGCTGTCGGCCCTGCCCCTCCAGGAGTTGGAGAGGGACGGTCGCGCCACCACTAAAACAGGTGCGGCACCGCCGCCCGGGTCACGTCGGTGAGGTAGGCGACCGTGTGCATGGGGTCGTCCAGGCTGAGGGCCTTGTCGGCCACCTCCTCGGCTTGGGCCAGAGTGACCGACCGGAGCACCCTCTTGATCTCAGGGATGAGGGACGGGGTGATGCTGAAGGTGCGCAGTCCCAACCCCAGAAGCAGGATGGTGAAGAGAACGTCCCCACTCATCTCCCCGCACATGGCCACCTCCACACCCGTGGCCCGGCCGGCGTCCAGCACCATCTTCACCAGGCGAAGCACGGCCGGGTGCGCCGGGTTGTAGAGCGAGGCCACGTTCTCGTTGCCCCGGTCCACAGCCAGGGTGAACTGGATGAGGTCGTTGGTGCCGATGGAGAGGAAATCGGCGTCGCCGGCCAGCACCTCCGCGGCCAGGGCCGCGGCCGGCACCTCCACCATGGCCCCCATCTTGAGGTCCCGGTTATAGTCCACCCCCTCCCGCTCCAGCTCGTCCATCAGCTCGCGCACCAGCATACGGGCCCGGCGCAGCTCCTCCACACTGGCCACCATGGGAAAGAGTATCTTCACGTCCCCGTAGGCGCTGGCCCGGAGCAGGGCCCGGAGTTGGCGACGGAACAGGTGGACGTTGCGGAAGCAGAAGCGCAACGACCGGCAGCCCAGGATGGGGTTGCGTTCGTGGAAGCCCCCCACCTCGGCCGGCAGCTTGTCCGCTCCCAGGTCCATGGTGCGGATGACGATGGGGCGTCCATCCAGGAGGTTGATGGCCTTGAGGTAGGCCTGGAAATGCTCCTCCTCGGTGGGCGCGCGCATCTGGGCCAGGTACAGGAACTCGGTGCGGTAGAGCCCGATCCCCTGGGCCCCGTAGCGCAGGCTGCTGGGGATCTCCTCGGGGAACTCGATGTTGGCCTGCAAAGTGACGGCCACTCCGTCCTGGGTCTCACTGGGAAGCTGGGTGAGCTCGGCCGTCAGGGCCTCCTCGTGCTCTCGCAGGGAGGTCTGTCGGCGGCGGTACTCCTCCAACATCTCCTCGTCGGGACCGATGACCACCAGGCCCCGGGTGCCGTCAATGACGAGCACGTCTCCGCCACCCACGTCGGAGGTCACCGTGCGCAGGCCCACAACGGCCGGGATCTGGAGGGCCCGGGCCACGATGGCAGTGTGACTGGTCTGACCCCCACCGTCGGTGGCGAAGCCCAGCACCCGGGCCCGTTCCAGGTCGGCGGTCTGGCTGGGTGTGAGGTCACGGGCCACCAGCACCACCGGCTCGGCGAGGTTGCGCAGTTCCTCCCGCTTCTCCCCCACCAGGGAACGGAGCAAGCGACGCTCGATGTCGTGCAGGTCGGTGATCCGCTCGCGCAGGTAGAGGTCGTCCATATCCTGGAATCGGCGGGCGTAACGGTTGAAGACCCGACTGACCGAGTGCTCGGGGGTGAAGGACTTCTCTCGGATGAGCTGCTCGACCCCGGAGAGGAGGCTGGGGTCTCGCAGAAGCCTGAGGTGAGCTTCGAAGATGCTGGCCGCCTCGCTTCCGATCTCCTCGGAGACCCGGTCACGGAAGCTGAGGATCTCCGTCTCGGCCGCATCGGGCCGGTGGTGGGATATCTTCCTCCGGCCTCCCAGCGGTTGC
>CAZIBA010000205.1:4123-5171 GCA_964536795.1 uncultured Planctomycetota bacterium
CATCCACCGCCCGCTGGAAGCGCTCCAACTCGGCCTCGGCCTCTTCCGGCTGGATGAAACGACGAGGGATGCGGATGTCCTCGGCCTCCATCACGAAGGCCGGTCCGATGGCCACGCCCGGGGAGACAGCGATGCCGCGACGAACTTCCATCCCTCAGGTCTCGCCGAAGTCCGATTCCAGCAGTTCCAGCAAGGCGTGAAAGGCCTCTGGGGCATCGGGGCCACGGGTGATGAGGGTGAGCCGGGCGCCCTTTTCGGCGCCCAGGGTCATGATGTCCAGGGGACTCTTGCCGTTGACCTCGAGGCCGTCTTTCCTCAACAGCACCTCCGACTCAAAGGCCTTGGCCAGCTTGGCGAAGGTGGTGGCCGGGCGGGCGTGGAGCCCCGCCGGGTTGGTCAGGACCAACTCCCGCTCACACTCGGTTTCTTGCCGCTGTCGCGCCACGGTCACTTCCATCTCCCGGGACCCACGGGGCCGGAGGCCCTACCCACCGTACCTGCCTGCGTCGGCTTCCTCCAGGAGCACCACCAGGTCGTCCTGCCCCCGAGCCTGCCGCAGGAATCGCCAGAAGGTCTCGTTACGCAAGGTCTGGGACACCAGCTCCAGAGCCCCCAGGTGCTCCTCCGGTCTGTCCGGCGGACCGACCAGCAGAAAGACCACGTAGACGGGCTCCCCGTCCAGTGCCGCGAACTCCACACCCTCGCCGCTCAACCCGACGGTGCCCATCATCTGCTCCACCGCGCGGTGCTTGGCGTGGGGTATCCCGATGCCTTTGCCGATGCCGGTGGAGCCCAGCCGCTCCCGGTCCAGCAGGGCACGTACCACACCTCTGAGCTGGGTCTTCGGGAGCCGGCCCGACCGGACCAGGGCCTGGCTCAGCTCCCTGATGACCCCTTCCTTCTTGACGCTCTGGAGCTGGGGGACGAAGGCGTCGGGGAAAAGAAAATCCCTGAGCTTCATTCCCCTCCCCTACACTGTGAGCACGCTGAGGGACCCGTCGGCGGACTACTCCTCTTCGACCGTCGCCCACCCGGAACCGTGCGCCCG
>CAZIBA010000206.1:0-3327 GCA_964536795.1 uncultured Planctomycetota bacterium
CTACCTCCGGCTGCGCTCCGGAGAGGTCAACCGTGGTCGTGAGCTCTCGCTGGGCCCTGCCCTCCGGCCCTTCGATGAGGATGTGGCCACCGGCAGGCAGGCCGAGCTTCTTGAGGGTGACGGTGATGGTCCTTCCCTTGGCCGTCTTGATGGTCAGGGCAACGTCGGTGTCCGTCTCCGTGCAGGTGCACTCGGGTGGCGGGACACCAGCGTCCACGGGTGAGAGCACATGCAGGAAGTGGACCCGGGGCCGGATGTCCTCACCCCGGGCCATGGTCTCCATCCGCCAAATGCCGCAGATCTGCTTGAGGGCCCGTTGGCTGTAGCTTTCGCGAGCATACAGGGGGTAGGCCTTGGCGTAGATGCCTCCCATCTGGAACATATGGCCGTCAAGGGCGCTGCCCGGGATGGGCCAGCCCACCTTCTCGGGCTCGTCGAACTCAAAGCCCTCCGCTTTCGGGTCGCCGAGCTCGCCTCCGAGCGGTGAAGGGACGCGCCAGTTGTCGGCCCACAGCTCGTAGCCTCGGATGAGGGCAACCTTCCAGGGCGTGTCGTCGTTGCCCGGGGTGCGCAGGCTCTTGTGCATCTCCTGCTCTATCGCCCCTACGGTCGCGTACTTCTGGTATGGATACTCAGCATGCGTCTCACCGTTCAGCAGGATGGTCAGCTTCTCCTTGGTCACCCGTGCCTGCCAGAGCATGTATTCGCCCGACTCCAGCCGACGTGCCTCCCTGGCCGGCTGGAGCCAGAAGGCGCAGCGGTAGCGCTCGATGTTGGGGTCGTAGATGGGAATTTGGGTTTCGATCCGTCCCGAACGGTTATCTCCCCGCCAGTCCTGCCCGAAGGAGTACCTGCCCGTGATGCCACCCGGTCCGAAGGCGGGGTGCTTCTTGAGTTCATCGGCGTCGTGGCAGGTGAGCCTGATGCGGTAGAGGCCGGGCACCAGGTTCTCGCTGGGAACGTCGTAGTCGGGGTCGATGCCGCCAACCCAACGAACCGTACGTTTCTGCGGTAAGAGCACCTGCACGTGGCACTGGGCTTCGGGGTTCTCCTCGCCTGGCCAGAGGCCGCCTGCCGGGAGGGTGTAGGTGTCGGCAGAGCCTTCCGTCTCAAAGCTGCGGATGCCGGGCCTGAGAGCCTGACCGTCCTTGCGCGGGGTGGTGGCCACGTTCATACACCAGCGTTTCGAGACGCCCCCCACCTTGAGGGGACTGCGGACGGCGAAGTTCTCCTCGTTCTCGTCCACGCGGTCGAAGATGACCACTACGTCGTCGGAGCCGGGGGGTTGGCTGCGGATATAGATGAGTTGTCGGCGCACTTCGTTGGCCCGGTCGCGGTCGGGGTTGCCCTGGCTGACGTATATCTTCGAGTACATGGGCGTGGCGTCGGCGTTGACGTAGGTGTAGTCGTCGTTGGTCTCGAAGGAGTCGATGTGACCGGCCTCCTTGTAGGCCCGCTGGCAGTAGTGGTTCTGACTGCCCTCGAAGAAGACCTTCTGGCGACCCCAGGGCCCCTGGGGCATGTCGGTGTCGTATACGTGGATGGTGTTCCGACAGAGGCTGCGGTGGTTGAACTCCACGATCTCCCGCCAGTTGGCCGAGTCGTAGGTGTGCCGACTGGCGGCCGGCACCGCGAAGTAGCCCTTGCGGTAGAGCGAGAAGTGGAGGTTCCCCACGTCCTGGTGACCGTCGAAGAAGTCTCCACAGCGGAAGTAGAGGTAGGTCTGGTCGGCATCGCCCCAGTGGCTGCGCAGGACGACCTGCCCTGACCCCTCGGCGTTGGGGTTGGTCTTGTAGGGCTTGTGGTAGGGGGTGTAGTAGGCGAGTGGAAGGTCGGTCTCCCTCGGGCTGACCGGCTCGACGTCCGGGTCCACGAAGAGCAGGGGCAGAAAGGACCTCAGCTCGTGTGTAACGCTGTCACCGTCCCGGCGGAGCGTGCCCATGCGCGGGTAGAAGTGACGCAGATACCACTGGCCCAGCGGGTCCTTGTACGCGCGGGAGAGAATCCCCACGCTCCACCGGTCCGCGTAGCCGACCGCGTTCACGT
Source organism: uncultured Planctomycetota bacterium (assembly GCA_964536795.1). Taxonomy (GTDB): domain Bacteria; phylum Planctomycetota; class DG-23; order CBDVDV01; family CBDVDV01; genus CAZIBA01. The sequence continues at coordinate 2,047 of CAZIBA010000206.1, forward strand.
CTCCGTGCATCTCGGGCAGTCCACCCAGACCATCGAGCTGGGCCGTGTGAGGGGTCTCCTGAGCAAACTTCATCAACAGACGCTCCCGGGCGTAGCGGCTGATCTGCCAGGGATCGTACTCGTCCTTCAGGCCGTCCATCATCGCGCAGGCGAAGACGAGGTTGTCCCCCATGGCGCTGCCGTAGCTCACCCCGCAGGGCATGAAGCCCCCGGTGACGTCCCAGGCTGGCAGGTATGTGCTGACCATGTGCTCGACGAAGGTGTTGTAGGTCTTCCGCGCCTGGGCGTCGTGCTCGGGTACGCCCAGGAGGGCCCGCGCCGCGGCCAGGTGCTCAGCCATCGACCTGGTGTAGCTGGTGGGCGTCCAGGGAACCTGGTCAGGGGGATCGCCCTCCAGCGACTTGGCCAGGGCGGCCTCCATCTTCCTGCGCTCCTCGGCGGGGAAGGCGTTCGTCCCCCAAAAGGCGTCGCCGGCCACCAGCCAGTCGTAGATGTAGGGGGTCTGGTAGATGACCTGGCCCCAGGTGCTCTTCTTGGCGTACGCTTTCTCGGCGAACTCCTCTTCGCCGGTGAGCAGGTAGACGAGGGCGGCGTGGCCGTGGAACCACGCCGACCAGGAGTTGTCCGTGGCTACCGTCTTCTTGAGGTCCTCGAGATAGGGGGCCAGCGGTCCGCCCGGCCTGGCCCACTCGATGCGCCGGGGAAGCTCCTCGGCGCTCATGAGCATCCGAGGCCGTTCCTTGGGCACCATGTCAGCAGGCTCCACGGCAGCTACCTCCACGACCGAGAGCAGAAGAAGCAGGCCGGCTACGACCGCCAAACGTGCGGCCCTCGGCCAGACTGCGCTCCCGGCCCCACACCCAGTTTCAGAGACGCTCTTCGGCCTCATCCTGATCCTCCCCTGCTCCAACCAGAGTTGCCCTGCGGGTACCTTACCCCTGCCCCGCAAACCTACCTACCGGCGGAGAGTCCCGGTGTCAAGACACCGGAGGTGATGGACGGCAGGTGAATCGGGGCTTGATGAAAGCACCTGAGTAGGGTCTGATGGTCAGGTCACTGACGGGGACGGCGAAGATGGGTTTCACAATCTGGATAGATGCTGACGGGTGTCCGGGGGAGATCAAGGACGTCGCTTTCCGCGCTTCGGACCGTCTTGGGATACCGGTGACGCTGGTGGCCAACAGCGAACTGCCGACGCCTCCCTCGCCCCTCATCTCTTCGGTGGCCGTGGCCCAGGGCACCGACGTCGCTGACAACTACATCGTGACAGCGGTCTCCCCC
>CAZIBA010000206.1:3337-5146 GCA_964536795.1 uncultured Planctomycetota bacterium
GGGAGCGGTGGCCATCGACCCACGCGGACAGCTCTACGACGAGAGCAACGTCAAGGAGAGGCTGTCTATGCGGAACTTCATGCAGGGGCTGCGGGCGGGGGGCCAGATCGTCGCCGGACCCTCGTCCTTCCGAGCCGCCGACAAGCAGCGCTTCGCCGCTGCGCTGGACCGCCTGCTCACCAAAGCGCTCAAGGACAAAACTCAGGAACGCTGACACTCGGGAGACCCGACACCCATGTACGAGCCAAAGTTCGGGTTGGCTGCGTCATTCAAGCCGGAAGCCACGCCGGCGGAGATGGTGACGCAACTGCGCAGGTTCGGCTTCAGTGCCCTGGAGCTCAACCTGGGGTACATCGAGCGGCATCGGAAGGACATCTCCATCCTGAGGAACGAACTCGAGGTCCTGACCTGTCACTTACCCCACCAGGGGGAGTACTCGGCCCTGACCGCTGACCCGGCCGACGACGAGCCCATACTCGAACGGCTCAAGCCACTGTTTGACCTGGCTTGCTCCGTCGGCTGTCGGACCTTCACCTTTCATCTCAAGAACCCGCTGGGACAAAGGCTGGAGGAGTACTGGTCACGGTCGGTGGACTTCGCCCGGCGGCTGGAAACCTTGGCCGGGGAGTATGGCTCGGTGGTCGGGGTCGAGAACTGCTACCCGGTGGTGCGGACGGGTGAGGTGGCCGCGCGGTTCCTCGGGGAAGTTGGCTCACCCGCGCTGGGCCTGACGCTGGACACCGGGCATTTCTGGAGCGCGCTCTCGGAGGACGAGTACGGCCACTACAAGGAGAACCCCATCGTGGGTACCGAGGAGGGCAACCGCCTCCTCAACAGGATGTGCTGTGAGATGGCCGCCGCCGTCGGGGACAACATCGTCAACATCCACATCCACAACATCCGCGCCCGGGACTGGCTTGACCATCAGCCCGTGGACACGGGCGTGATGCAGTACGACGAGTTCTTCCGAATCCTCAAGGGAAACCAGTACCACCGCACGGTCATCGTTGAGATACGCCCGACTGAGGGCTGGGTCGGCTTCGAGTCCTCGGCCGCATTCCTGCAGCAGTTCCGGTAGGGTCACTTGACATCAGCGGTGACGGTCGTAGGCTACCGGCCGATGTCCCGAACGAAGCATAGAGGGCCAGGACGGTGACCCACGTGCCCCTTTCGAAGGCTGAGTCCTTTGCCTGGCCCGCCGAACGGCGGGCTGCGCTCAGTCTGACCTTCGATGATGCCCGTCCCTCCCAGCTTGACCGCGGGCTGCCCATTCTCGATGCCCACGGCGTCCGGGCCACGTTCTACGTCTCTCCAGCCAACGTCGAGCAGCGGCTGGAGGATTGGCGCCGGGTGGCCCGCCGGGGCCACGAGATCGGCAACCACACCCTCAGCCACCCGTGCAGCGGGAACTTCCCCTGGTCACGGGCCAACGCTCTGGAGGAGTCCACGCTGGAGCGGATGGAGAAGGAACTCACCGGGGCCAACCGGGCCATCGAGGAACTGCTGGGCGTGACCCCCACGAACTTTGCCTATCCGTGCGGCGAGACCTTTGTGGGTCGCGGCGAAGAGGTGGTGAGCTACGTGCCCGTGGTGGCCCGGTTGTTCCTTGTCGGGCGGGGCGCCTTCGACACCAGGCACAACGACCCCACGTTCTGCGACCTGGCCCAGGTGGGCAGTTGCAGCGCCGACTGTGTCCGTTTCGACGAACTCAAAGGGCTGCTCGCCTCGGCAACCGAGGAAGGCGGCTGGCTGGTGCTTTTCTCCCACGAGGTGGGCGAGGCCACCCCGTACGGGTCTCGACCTTCCCCA
>CAZIBA010000207.1:0-5137 GCA_964536795.1 uncultured Planctomycetota bacterium
TTTCTGCTCTTGTTCAAGCATCGAGACCCTCGTCAACTGCGTCACACAGAGGTTGGCTGCTTTTCTTCGTCTTGGGCGAATTTGGGTAGGTGGGGGAGAACCCGCCTCTGGTTCTCCTCGTAGAACGCATAATTACCCTTGTAACGCTTGTAGCCGTTGGCCAATTCCTTATCGATCAATGTCCAAAGATGCGTCACCGCGATGTATATCGCCTCCGGCCTCGGCATGCACCCGGAGATCCAACCGTCCACTGGGATGTACTTGTCCAGATGCTTGATGGTGTTATAGGAGTCCCAGTACATGCCCCCGTTGATGGGGCACGAGCCGAACCCGATAACGTACTTGGGGTCGAGCATCTGGTCGTAAGTCCTGATGATTGCACCCAGGGTCTTGAGCGAAACATAGCCGGTGATGAGGAACATATTGCCCTGCCTGGGTGTGGCCATGGGGATGACGCCAAAGCGCTCAGCATCCCAGCGAGAGGTGATCACCGGAGGTATTTCGATGATCCCGCAGCCGGTGCAAAAATAGACCGCCCACAGGGAGTATTTCTGGCCCCATTTGCTGGGACTCTTCAGAATCTTTGCGATGTCCGCCCTATCCATTCGTCCTAACCCCCCGTCACCATGACGACCATTAGACCAACAAACGCCAGCAGTGCAGGCCACCTCCAGCAGAATCGGAGTCCTTGCTCAATCCTGAACCTGGGATAGACCGCGTTGATGAACAGCCCCGCCAGGAAGACCACGAGCATCTTGACGAGGAATGTTCCGACGTTCGTCCCGCCGCCGAGGAAGAGGTCCACCAAAAGGGCAATGACGATGTAGAGATGCAACGCGCTTTGCAGCGCCGCCATGCCTAGATACTTGCCTCCGAATTCGACCAGCGGCCCGGATGCAATCTCCTGTGGAGCCGTCACCATATCGAACGGCCTTATGCCGAGCATCGCCGGCAGGATGAGAAAGGCCGCCAGCATAGAAAAGGGCAGGCGGAAAAAGCCCCAGCTCAGGACGGACTCCTGCTGCGAGGCCGTTATCTCCACGAGCGACGTCGTGCCCGCGCGCACCATAACCGCCACGACCGCCAGAAGAAACGGCACCTCGTAACCGAGGGCCACGATCAGCTTTCGAGACACGCCAATGCTCGCGTTTGGATTATCCGACCCGCCCGCCGCCAGGGCCACGCCCAGCGGAGAAAGCAGCATCAGGTAGATCACCACCAGGAGGTCGCCTGAGGAGCTCAGCGGATGAATCCCTGCAACCGGAATGAAGAGCACCGTGACGATGGGACCGGCCAACGCCAGCAGAACACCGATGTCAAAGATCATACCATGAGAGATGTGCTCGTCCTGAGTAAACAGCTTCACCACATCAATCACAGGCTGGTATAAGGGAGGTCCATAGCGTCTCTGGATGCGCGCGATCACCTTCCTGGATAATCCCAGGAAAAAGACCGAAACCAGAAACGCCAGAACCGGCAGAACGATGATCCGTACGACCTGCATGATTACTGTACCCACCTCAATCCTACCGCGATCAGGAGTGCCAGGAAAAGGACAATATAAAGAGCATACGTGTTTAAGTTACCCGTGTAGACCCTCCTAACACACTCAAAGAAGCCCTCGCTCTTTTCCACGAGCCAATAATAGAACGCGTCCACCCTGTCACGCACGTATGGCTCGATCACCTGATAGACTCGTTCGTAGAAGTTCGCGCTGTACTGATATTTGTCCGCCGGCACATAGGAACCGGCCGCGTAAGAATCCGATTGCGGCACGCTCCGGGACCGGCGGCAGAGGGCGAAGAGGATATAGGCAACGACGCACCCGCCCGCCACCGCCGCCAGTATGTTGATCATGTTCAGCTCGCCCACTGCCGGGGGCATCGCGAACAGGCCGGCCTCGAGAGGCTCCAGCCCCAGGGAACTCTGGATGGCGGCGATCGCCTTGAGCGGAATCCCGGGGAAGATGCCGAAGAGAAGGATCGCGAAGGCGAGCAAGATCATGGGAAGTTGCATCGAAAACCGGACTTCCTTCACGTTTTTGTACTTCTCCGGGAGCTGACCCAGGAAGATGTTGTGGAGAAACTTGTAGACCGAGAGGATCGTTGCCCAAGTGCCCATGAGAGCAGCAAAAGCGAGGAACGGATACCTGTGCGCAATCAATGTCTTGTAGATCAGCCATTTGGAGACAAAGCCATTCGTGAGCGGGACACCAATGAGACCGCAGATGCCGGCCAAGCCGGCGACGAAAGTAATCGGCATTCTCTTGGCAAGGCCGCCCAGTTGATTGAGGTCGCGCACGCCATTCGTGCGGTGCTCAATGGCTCCCGCCACGAGGAACAGAAGCGCAATGTAGATACAATGGTTTACCGTATGGAATATGCCTCCTGCGATACCGAGAGGGGTTGCCACGGCGATCCCGAGCACCATATACCCCCCCTGGCCTATCCCGTGCCACGCCAGAAGCCTCTTCGAGTCGTCCTGCAAGAGCGCCATGAAAGTCGGGATAACGATGGTGAGAGCACCAACCCACGCGAAGATGTAGCCGAAGCTCAGCGGACCCGAGCCGAACCTCCGTAGGAATCCTAGCCCGAGTATCGCGTACATAATCAACACGAAGCCGTACATGCCCATCCGTACCAAGATGCCGGATAGGACCGCCGAAAAGGTGGATACCGCCTCACTGTGTGCGTCGGGAAGCCAGGTGTGAAGCGGCATCACTGCGTTCTTGATGCCGAATCCAATCACAAACATCAGCAAGATGAAAAGGGCGTATCCAACCGAGACGCTCTGCATCGCAGAACCCAGCGCCGAAATGTCTAGCGTCTGACAGTGAACGTAGAGACTCGCAATCGCCAGCAGCATCGCACAGGACCCGACGACCGACATAATCATGTACTTGAGTCCGGCGGCCACCGCCTTGCCTCCCTTGTAGCTGATGACGAGGTAGGTGGTCCAGCTCGTAATCTCCCAGAAGATGTACAGCGAAATCAGATCGCCGCTGAATACGATGCCTAGCATGGATGCATTGACGAGCAGCATGGAGGAGTAATAGAAATTCAGCCTTTCCTTGCCTCTCATATATTCCAGAGAGAAGATGATGGAGAAGAGCCCAATCGCAGCGATCGCTATAGCAAAAAACCACGCAAGCGGGTCGAGCCTCAACGTAAGCGTTGCGTTCAGGAACGACAGGCTGTAGTAATCCAGGCGCGGTCTCTGGCCGTAGAGCAAGGCAAGCCAAACCGTGGGCACCAGAGTGACGAGGACGGCCAGCGCATTCCGCGCCCTGCCCGACAGTCTCCCCACAGCATAGACGAGCAGCGCGCCAATGAAAGCAATCAATAGTAGAACGACAAGCTGCATTTACGGTGTCCCCAGGACGTAATGAATGTAGTCTGCCCGGTGGAACAGTTCCTCCGCGGCGCCCTGCAGCAACGGAGTCACGACCTGCGGAAAGACCCCGATGACGATGATCAGTATCCCGAGCGCAATCACGGGCAGCAGTGCCGAGATCGGGGCCTCGCCCACGGGCTGCGCATTCTTGCTCTTCCTGAAATAGAGGATCTGGATGAGCCTGAAAAAGTAACCCGCCTCAACGACGGTCGCAAGGAGCACAATGACAGTGAAGGCAAGAAAGATAGCCTGCTCTGCCGCCACCGCCGCATAGATGATCGACAGCTTGCTCATGAAGCCGGCGAACGGGGGCAGGCCGATCAATGAGAAAGCGCCTACCGTAAAGGCCAGACAGGTCACGGGCATTTCCCTTCCCAGGCCCTCGAGGGAAGAAAGTCTCTTTGAGCGTACCTTGTAGATCATGTAGCCGACAGCCAAGAACAGGAGGGCCTTGCCGAGGGCGTGGTTCACCAACTGGAAAAGGGCACCGAAGATACCGGCAGACGTAGCGATGCCGAGAGCGAAGACGATCAATCCGATCTGGCCAATGCTCGAATAGGCGAGCATCCTCTTAAGGTCCTTTCGTTGCCGGTAAGCTGACATCTCACCTATCACCAAGGTGACGAGGCCGATCGCCGAAAGAAACACGAACAGACCGGTTGCATTGAACAATGTGTACGTTGTTCTCGCCATCGCATACACGCCAGTCTTGATGGCAATGCCGGACAGGATGGCGCTGATAGACGAGGGGGCCGAGGCATGGGCATCCGGCAGCCAGGCGTTCAGGGGAAAGACTGCCGCCTCAACCCCAAATCCGGCAATGAACAGGGCGAGGGTGACGAGCAGATGGCTGGAGTTGACCGAAGGAATGCGCTGCGCGATATCCGCCATGTTCAGCGTTCCGAAGAGTCCATATACGAACGCAATGGCTATCAGAATGAGCATGGAGCCGACCGTGCCCTGCACGAGGTACTTGAACGCCGCCTCCGTTCCTTCCTTATCTCGGTTGTAACCCGTCAGCGCGTACGAGGAGATGCACAGGATCTCAAAAAACACGAAAAGGTTAAAGATGTCTCCGGTGAGAACAACACCCGTGGCGCCGGTCACAAGCAGCAAAAAGAGTGTATGGTACCTGTCGGTCGGCTCCTGCTGTATGTAGGTGACCGCGTACACGGCGATAAGGAACGAGACGAGAGAGATCAATGCAGCCAACATAATGCCCAGCGGCCCAACCATCAGGTTGATGCAGAACGGTGGCGGCCAACCGCCGATAGACACAACGATCGGCTCCCTCAGCGCTTGCGGAAGCAGGACCCCAGTTAGCACAAGATTGGACAGCAGCGCGAGAGGCGGGACATATTTTGGCATCCGTTTGGACATCAACCCCAGAAGAGGAATCAGAAAGGCGGCCGCGAGGGGTATCGCAATGAGTAGCGGAGCGATCACCATTTCAATCCTTTGATCTTCCCCGCATCCAAGGTGCCGTAATGCTCGTAAACCTTGACCACGATTGACAGCCCGAGCGCGAGCACCCCCACGCCAATCACGATCGCCGTTAACACCAACGCCTGCGGCACGGGGTCCACCACCTCGGGCAGGCCGCCCTTGCTCGCTTTCAGCAGCGCCTCCGAAAAGATGGGAGCCGTTCGGCCGCGCACGTAGCCGATGGCGATCAGCAGCACGTGGACCCCCGTATCCATGAAGCTTATGCCCAGCATGATCTTGATGAGATTCGCTTTCACGA
>CAZIBA010000208.1:0-3135 GCA_964536795.1 uncultured Planctomycetota bacterium
GAGGGAAGGCCGCTACGAGCAGATGAAGCCCTTCCTCAAGCTGGGCCAGTGGCGCAACTTCAAGAGCAAGTACCGCGAGGCCAACCTGCTCTACGCCAAGTCGCTCTCGGTCAGCCGAAAGGTCAACGCCCTGACGGTCAGGCGCCCGCGCCGCTCCCGCGCCGGCCAGGTCGCCCGCGCCCGTCAGGAGCTCTACCGCGGCCAGTGCAACTGTCCCTACTGGCACGGCGTCTTCGGGGGCCTCTACCTCCCCCACCTCCGCTCAGCCGCCTACAGCAAGCTCATCGCCGCCGAGGCCATTGCCGACCAGCTCACCCACCGCGGCCGCTCCTGGCTGGACCTGGACCGGTCGGACTTCGACCTGGACGGCCGGGATGAGGTGCTCCTGAGCAGCGCCCACCTCGCCCTGGGACTGGTGCCCCACCGGGGCGGACACCTTTTCGAGCTGGACCTCCGGGCCCGTCAGTTCAACCTCGCCAACTCCCTCACCCGTCGCTTCGAGGCCTACCACCACCTCCTGACCGCTCCGGGGACGGCCGGCGAGGCCAGCGGCGAGGTCAAGACCATCCACGAGATCGTCTCCGTCAAGACACCCGGGTTGGAGGAGAAGCTTTACTACGACCGCTACGAACGGGAATCGCTGGTGGACCACTGCTTTGTTCCCGAAGTGACCCTGGCCGACCTGGACGCCCTGAGCTACGAGGAGCTGGGCGACTTCGTGGAAGGCCCCTACGAGGTCGCCGACGTCCAGAGCAAGCGCGGCCAGGTGCTCGTCCACCTGAGCCGCCGGGGAACGGTCCGCCGACCGGAAGAGCCGTCCGAGACCCCAGGCCTCCCCCTCTCCGTGGAGAAGACCGTTGCCCTGCCCAGAAACCGAAGCGAGCTCACCGTGACCTACACGCTCACCAACCTCTCCAAGGAGCGACTCCGCTTCCGCTTCGCCGTCGAGTGGAACTTCTCACTGCTCGCCGGCGACGCCCCCGACCGCTACTACTTCCTTCCTCCCCGCCCGTCCCGTGGGCGTGTGCCACGGCCGGTCTTGCCTGTCCTGAGCCAAGTCGAAGGGTCCGGCCGTGCTCACCAAGAGGTCGACCTCGGTCCTCTGGCATCCCACCACAGCCTCACGGGCGGCCAGCGCCTGGGCCTGCGTGACGAATGGACGGGGATGGAGCTCGTGCTCAGGACCAGCCGACCCGAGGGCTGGTTTCTGCTCCCCATCGAGAGCGTGAGCCAGTCGGAAGGGGGCCTGGAGTCGGTCTACCAATCCTCCTGCGTGATGCCCCACTGGCTCATCGACCTGGCCGACGGCGCAGAGCAGGAGCTCAAACTCCGCCTCACCATCACCGAGCTTCCGCCCGGGTCCGGTTGACCACCCTCACAGCATAAGACAAGGGACTTAAGCCCCTTGTCTGCGTGGGAGCGGGCGCGGGTGCGAGGCGTGCAGAAGCACAACACGAACTCACCCTACGGTCAGTCCGTGGCACCCAGCGCCAAGGGTTCAGTGGGTGCCACGGCCCGTACGGGCCGTGAAGGAAGCGGAGCTCGCGCGCGTCTTTCACGGACACTGGCTTCGCCGGTGTCCGTGCCACCCGCCGATGCCACGGAGCGCTGGTCGAGCAGATATGAAAGAGCTTGACCGCTTCTCACGCAGGAATCGGCTGCAGGTTCCCCGGCGGGGCCCACGGATCAGTAGACCATCTCGGCCTCTCGGGGGACAACGGCCCCCTTGCTGATGACCACCACCCCGCTCGGGGTAACGTGGAAGCGGTCCCGGTCCTGGTCCAGGTCGTAGCCGACGACCGTGTTGGGTGGCACGTGCACGCCCTTGTCGACGATGGCCCGGCGGATGCGGCAGTGTCGGCCCACGTCCGCCCCCTCAAAGAGCACCGAGTCGGAGACGGCGACGTAGCTGTGCAGGACGACCCCCGGAGAGAGAACACTGCGCAAGGCCCGGCCTCCGCTCAGGATGCAGCCGTGACAGACGATGGAGTCCTGGGCTTCGCCCCGGCGGGCGCCCTGCCCCTCGTCGGCGAAGACGAACTTGGCCGGTGGTTGCTGAGGCTGGAAGGTGCGAATGGGCCACTTGTCGTCGTACAGGTTGAAGAGCGGGTCCACGGCCACCAGGTCCATGTTGGCCCGCCAGTAGGCGTCCAGGGTGCCCACGTCGCGCCAGTAGAGGGCTTCCTTCTTGTTCTCGTCGATGAAGTGATAGGCGTAGACCCGGTGGTTCTCGACCAGTCTGGGCACCACGTCGCGGCCGAAGTCGTGGCTGCTGGTGGGATCGTGGGCGTCGGCGTAGAGATGTTCGAGGAGGGTGTCGGTATCGAAGACGTAGATGCCCATGGAGGCCAGAGCGTGACCGGGGTCCCCGGGGATGGTCTCGGGATGGGCCGGCTTCTCCTGGAAGCCGACGACGCGGTTGTCCGTATCCACCGCCATTATCCCGAAGCTCTGGGCCTCGCCCTTGCCCACGGGCACAGCGGCAACGGTGAGGTCGGCCCGTTTCCGCCGGTGGAAGTTGACCATGTAGGAGTAGTTCATCTTGTAGATGTGGTCACCGGCCAGGATGAGGACGTAATCGGGCTTCTCCTGTTCTATGGAGTAGATGTTCTGGAAGATGGCGTCGGCCGTGCCCTGGTACCAGTGGTCCTCGTTCAGACGCTGTTGGGGAGGAACCTGGTCGACGTACTCGTTGAGCCAGCGGCTCAGGAAACCCCACCCGTCCCGCAGGTGACGGTCCAGGGAGAGCGACTTGTATTGGGTGAGCACCAGGATCTGCCGGATGTTGGAGTTTATGCAGTTGCTCAGGGTGAAGTCGATGATGCGGTAGACGCCCCCGAAAGGGACCGCCGGCTTCGCCCCGTCTTGGGTCAAGCGCAGCACCCGCATCCCGACGCGCGCCCCCAGAAGCAAAGCCAGATCGCACTTGATTCACCCACCCCCCGTCCTGCCTGGGACCCACCGACCGCTCAGCTCTCCGCCCGGCTACGGCCGGGCCGGGAAGCGCACCTCCCGCCACTCGGCCAGGTCCAACTCGGGGAAGAGCTGGTCCCGCTCACTCAGTTGCCTCACCAGCTCCCGCTCGCTCTCGCTGGGCTCACCGTCATCCAGCAACGTCTCCACCACCCGGGCCAG
>CAZIBA010000208.1:3145-5116 GCA_964536795.1 uncultured Planctomycetota bacterium
TCTTTATATCCACGCCGCAGTTGAGGTTTTCCACCCGGGCCAGTGACCGGAAATCGTCGAAGTGCGTGGTGAACCGGTTCTCCGCATAGTCCCGGGCGCTCCAGGTGGTGATGAGGAACTGCCAGTCCGAGCTCTGCAGCAACAGCAGCTCCCGCACCAGTTGCTCCAGGACCTGGGCCAACTCCCCCGTAGGCTTGGCCGGCGCCCGTTTTAGAAGCTCGCTCAAACGGTCTTCGGCCTCGTAGATGTGCCGCCAGGTCCACTCCGTCCACTCGTTCAGCCACACCCAGTGGAAGCCGCCCTGGCCCCACGAGCCTTCGGGCAGCTTCACCACCTCGCTCGGTGGGGCCATCTCCAGGTACTCCCGGCAGGTGACGGGCTGCACCACCTCGTCCTGGGCCACACGTTTGAGCACCTGGTACAGCCACTCCGGCCCCTCGAACCACCAGTGCCCCAGGAGCTCGGCGTCGTAGGGCGCGCAGACCACCGGCAGCTCCTGTTTCTCCACCTGTTCCAGCACCACGCCCCGGAGCACGTCCACGAAGTGGTCGGCCTGCTCCCGGATGCGTTCCAGCACCCGCGCCGGCTCGTAGGCGGCCTTGGTCCCCAGATCGGTATCGGCCCCGGTCACCCGCCAGTAGCGAAGTCCTCCCGGGAAATGCTTCTTGTGGAACTCCAGGTAATAGAAATCGCCCGGGTATCCGTGCTCGCCGCTCCAGACCTGCAGAGCGGTCCGGGTGTCGCGGGCGAGAAACGCCGCGGCCTTGTTGATGTCGTCACTGCTGCTGGTCAGGTAGGCCCGGTAGAGGGTCCTCTCGGTGGGCTCCCGCACGGCCCCCTGTTGTGACTGCTCCCACAACCGCCTCAAGGCCTCGAAGCGGTCGATGTAGACCCCCAGGGCCTCGCCACCGGCCAGCAGATGACTGTCCACGATGAAGTACTGGAGCCCGGCCTCGGCCACGAACTCCTCCACCCCCTTGCGGAGCACGGGCTCCCCACCGTCCTCGCCGGCAGGTCGGCTCCACTGGTAGCGGGGCCGGTAGGCGCACTCGGGCAGCCACACACCAGCCGGGTCCCGGCCGAAGTGTCGGCGGTAACAGCTCACCCCAAGGTTCACCTGCCCCTGTACCGAGGTGTCCCGCGCCAGCAGTGGCAGGTAAGCGTGGGTGGCCGCTGAGGTCATGATCTCGATGTGCCCCTCGTCCTGCAACTGACGGAAGGCACCCACGATGTCGCTTCCGTAACGCTCCTCGAAGTCCCGTTCGATATCCTCGTAGTAGCGCCACCAGAAGTGGGCCAGGTCGGCCAGCCCCTCGTCACCCCGACGCTTGAACTCCACCTCGTCGTCCCGGGCCGCCTCCTGTTTCAGGTGCACGTAGGAGACGAACTCCCGACGAAAGCGCTCGTCGGCCAGTTGCTCCGTGAGCACGGGCGTGAGCCCCACCGTCACCCGGGGCGAAAGACCTTCACCGGCCAGACGGCGAAAGACGTTTACCAGGGGAATGTAGGTCTCGGCCGCGGCTTCCACGAGCCAATCGGTTCCGTGAGGCCAGTTGCCGTGCGAAAGGACGTAGGGCAGATGACTGTGCAGTACCAGGGCGAAGTAACCACGAGGTTGAGGGCTCATAAGCTCTCCGTCGTCAGGGGTCAAGGGCGCTCAGCCCGGTGCCCACACGGCCCCTGCGGACCCGTATGAGACCGGCCCCAGCGCAAGCAACCCCCTTGCTGCTCTATCTTTGCGTCTCACGCTCCCTCCACGTAGCCGTAACACCCGACTCGCAGAGGTCGGAGACCGAACAGTTCAGGGGGCGCCGACTCAACACACTCAGGAATCCATCTTCTGCACTCAAACAATACCTCCTCTCACCTCCCCTGTCAAGCACTTCCTCACCTGAGTCATCCCCGGTTTTGGGGTCTTCTGGGTGGCAGACCTTGAGCTTGCTCAAGGTGTGTGCGGAGCACCGGAAGGGA
>CAZIBA010000209.1:0-5113 GCA_964536795.1 uncultured Planctomycetota bacterium
AAACGATCCGCTCCCGCCAGAAGCTCCAGGGCTGGTGTCGGCGTCCGACGGGGATGATGTCGCGCTGGACGGCCGGCTTGTTCTCCAGAGAATCCTCGAAGTTCTTCCAGGGCGGTATGTCCGCATCCCTGTACATGGCCACGAACTCTTCCGGGGCGAAGTAGGGAGGGTGCGGCCCCCAGAAGTTGCACCAGATGAAGAAGGGCTTCCCGTGCTTCTGCCAATCGGAGGAGAACCTTTGCAGGAGCGTGTTCGTGTTCTCGGCGAGGAAGTGGGGTACGGTGGCTTCGATGGGGCCCTCGAATACGCCGGCCTGGTGGCCGTAGAAAGGAACGCGGGGAAGCCTTCGTATTTCATAGGAGAGGCCCCCGAGCTTGAGGTACTCGGCGTACTCCGGGTAGTTGAATCCGCCCCCACCGTGACCCGGGAAGTTGTCGCCTTCGAACCCGAAATGCCGGGGCAGGACCTCTTCCCCCATGTGCCATTTGCCCACGTATCCGAGATTGAAGCCGGCACCCTTGAGGATCTCGCTCAGGAGGTCCGGGCGGAGCTCAAGCTCTCTCATGTCAGGCCCTGGGGCCTCTGCCGGCCACCTCGGGCATGCCTTCTCGGCGTTATTCACCATTCCGTGGGTGTGAGGCCACTGGCCGGTCATGATCGACGCGCGGGCCGGTGAACAAAGGGAACACGTCGTGTACGCTTTGTCGAAAGTCACCCCTTCGGCCGCCAGGCGGTCGATATTGGGGCTCTTGCAGACCTGGCTCCCGTAGCAGCCGATGGCGTCGGTCCGGTGCTGGTCGGTGAGAATCAGGAGAAGGTTGCGTTTCGGTGGAGACATCTTCAATCCTTCCTAAAGGCCCGTTCCCTCTCTGGCCGGGGCTCACTGTGACATACTTCTTCCAGTGCCTCATCGTCGGCCTGTCCCACGGCAGGGCTCACCTGACTTCGGCATAGCCCTTCTGAGGCTGGACCTCCGTGGTCAGGTCCTCGTCGATGAGGACCCGGTCGCCCTTCTTCACGGTCACGTGACCGGCGACCGGGCCCGTCGTCTTGAAGGTCACGGTGTGGGTCAGGCCGTCAGCGGTCAGCTCCGCGCCGACGGCGTCCGCGCCGGACAGCTTCTTCACCTGTGGGGCCAGGTACCCCTCGGCCTCGCCCACGTGGATGACGTGGAGGAACTGCTCGACCTTCTCAGGGGCCGTCCGCTCCACGGTGATCTGCCAGACATCGTTGCTGGTCTGCTGGCGCCCGTCGAGGTGCTGATGCTGTTTATCCACAACCGGTTTCTCGGGGAGGAGCGTCACTGAGGTGAGCTTGCCCTCGCGGTGGGTGACGATAACGGTTCCCGTCGCCGCATTCACCTCGGGCTCATCCACCGTGTGAAGCTGCCAGACCACCCGGGCTTCTGGTTTCACCGAGGTGACCCGGTCGTAGACCACAAACGTGTTGGGGAGCAGGTAGACGTACTGCCGGGTGAAGCTTTCGAGCTGGGGGGTGTAGGTCTTGCGCTCGCGGCCCTCCGAGTAGGTGTATTCGCCTTCCCCCAGCCAGTTGTAGGCCTTGGTGCCGTCGCCGCAGACGTACACGTAGTGGGGGTTGGTCTCAAAGGCGATGACGTCACCCATGTCGCACTCGGGCACGACGGGGTCATGGTGGCGGACCATGAGGTCGGTCTTGGGTCGGCGCTGCTCGCCGTCGTTCTCGTCGACGAAGACCAGGAGGGTGTTGTGCCCGGCCGTCTGGTCGATGCGCCTGCGCGACTCGTCAGCGAGGTAGCCGTTCTTATAGATGATGAAGCTGTTGATGTCGCGGTGGTTATGCCCGTAGTAGGCGTCTGTGCAGCCGAAGAGGGAGTAGGTCTCTGCCGGGCCGTCCCAACCCGTTCTCATGGCCACCCATCCAAGGCCTTCGAAGTGACGTCCCCGAGGCAGCTCTGGTCCCGGTGCGACGGGCTGGATAGAGGGATCGCTCCAGAGAATGTATTCGACGCCGTTGCTGATCCAGTAATTGCCGGGCTCGGGCATCAACCAGGCGGCGCGGGGGTCCTTGTAGCGGTTGGCGATCAGTGAGCAGAAGAGCCTGAGCGGATTGCGGTTGACGTCCGCGTCTCCCACCAGGCCCGTGTCGCCGAAGGGCGGCCTCTGGAAGTCGGGGGTGATGGTCCAGAGGGCCCAGACGGGGAAGTTCCTCAGGCTGCTGTCCCGGTCGAAGAGGTCCTCGCCAGTGGCCGACTTCCACAGAGAAAGGAAATAGCTCTCGACGGGGATGTAGTTGTAGAGGGCGTAGCCCAAGCCGGATTGGATCCCCCCGTCGTCAGTGGCGACCTGGTTCCGACCAGCGACCGTCTGATTGAGCAGGAAGTCGAAGCCTTCCTTGAGGTACCTGTCGGCCTTGATGTCGTCGACCCCGGATTTGTAGAGGGCCAGGCCGCAGTAGAAAGCGTCTTCGAATCGGCCGTAGCCGCCGCAGTACGCGTGGTTCCAGGTGTCCTGCACCTCATGCAGCTCAGAGATATTGAGCAGGATGCGGCCGATCTCCAGGCGCTCCTCGGGCGTCATGGCGTTGTAGAGCCAGTCGTAGGCGATGTAGGTGTGCCGGCGCAGATCGACGGCCGGCCACAGACTGGCGGACTGCCCTGCTTTGACCTTGTCGAGATGCATTTGGGCGTAATGGCGGAGAAGGGGAATGCCGGCCTTAGCGTACTTTTCATCACCGGTGACGAGGTAGACGAACCCCAGGGTCCGTGGAACGATGGCCGACTGAAAGCGGTCATCCGGCTGGAAGTCCAGGAGCTCATCTGCCTTCTGCTTGAGTTCCTGCCAGGTTTCCCGATGGCTGGTCTCGCAGCGGGAACGGATTGCGGGAAGGTCGTCTTTGGTCAGCAGCATGCGGGGGTGATCCGTGCGGACCTCGGCAGCGAAGCCATTGGCCGAAGAGGCACACACCAGGATCAACACGACGAGAACCGCACCGAGGACATCTTGTCCGGTCTTCATGGACGCCCTCTCCTACCTGGGCTCAATGGCATAGTTAGCGGGGGGCCGAATGCACCTGGCGATATCCTGGTCCAGGGCTGTTGCGCCGCTTCTCACCCGAGTTCTGCCGATACCACAGAAGCGAGCGGACAGAAGTCTACACCCTTGGACCGAGCGCTGCAAGTGTCGAGCAGAACGGAGGTGGATTCCGGGCCCAGTCAACCTTAGCCAATTCAGGAAAGGTCAGATAGCTGTACTTATCTGACCTCCGGGGTGTAGCAGATTGTGCTGCGAAGACGAGCTGTCCACAGCGCGGAATGAATGCCATAAGGCGCTTCAGGATAAGTGGTTACGACCATCAGGCACGGTGAGCTCCCCGTGAGGGGGTGTCACGGATCAGCTCGCCACATCTCGACAGGCTGATAGTCGCCGCTCCAGTTGGCACCAACCAGCACCTTGCCCAACTCCCCCAGGTCCGCTAGGCACAGGCCGTGGGAACCCTTCGTCGAGACCACCTCGCGCCGCCAGGCCGTGCTCTGTGCCTCGTTCAGGTAGACGAGCACACGCCGACGGTCGGACTGGTGCATCTCCGCCGTCACGATGTCCAGCGACCCATCGCCGGTCAGGTCACAGACGGCAAGGCTGTGTGCATAGTCCAGCGAGTCATCGACGACGTGCTCCGTCCAGCGGGCGCGGGGGTCTTCTGGAGCCTCGAACCAGGACAGCCTCCCCTTGCCCTCTGAGTGCGTGAGGATGACGTTCGGCCGGCCGTCGCCGCTCACGTCGGCCACACGGACCACTGCCGGCGGGAACCAGTCGGTGAAGACGTGCTCCTGCCACCGGCCCTCCCGCAGGTCTGCCGGTGTCTCGTACCAGCGCCCGCCGATGACGATGTCCAGGCGGCCTGTGCCGGCCAGTTCGCCCAGCGCCAGGCCCTCGCCCTCGGGGCACGGCATCGTGCGCGACTGCCAGTGTTCGGGGCCGCTGCGCAACCACACGACGATTTCGGCACCGGGCGCGTTCTGCTGGCGAGTGACGATCTCCAGCTGCCCGTCGCCGTCGATGTCGGCCACGCAGACGTCGTGGGCGCGCGGACTGCCGATCTCGTGGCGCTTCCAGGGGCCGCCCGCCGGGTCGCCGGCGGGCAGGGGGTTCTCATACCACTCCATCCGGTTCTGCAAGTACCACTCGGAGATGACGAGGTCGAGGTCGCCGTCACCATCCATGTCCACGAGCTGCGCGTCACAACTCCACTTCCCCGACGGCGCGATCTCATGACGGCTCAGATTGGCCAGGTCGTACCACATCAGGGGTCCGCCGGCGCTGCTGGCCACAACCAGCTCGTCCCTGCCGTCGCCGTTGAGGTCGCCGACCGTCTTGATGTGTGGGTTCTCGGGCCCATCTGCGTCCACGACCACGTGTTCGAACATGTCATTCGTTCCTTTCCAGCACACCTTCGTCTCCAGGCTTCGTCAGGTACAGGCAGACCTCTTCGGGCAGCCCGGCCGGTCTGGCAAAGGTGGCGGGGCCGTTCGCGAGGGTGACCGCGCTCGTCGGCGACCAGTTCCCTCGGACGCAGTCGTACCAGCTCAGTTCGTAGGGGCCCTCCACGACGTGCAGGACCAAGTCGCCCGGCCGGTCTGCATAGGCGATGTAGACCTGCCCGGGATGGGCCAGGACGTACGAGGTCGCGCCCGCGGCCAGTTCGTCGTGGGGTGTGCATTCGTTGAAACGGGTCTTCTCGAAGAACCGGACCACGTGGCCGCAGGCCCGGAGGTCCTCTTCAGGCGTGCTGGCGATGTCCATCCCCAGGACCATGACGTAGGACCCGCCCAGGGCAGTGGCCCAGAGCTTCCGGCGCAGGTCCGGGCCTGTGCCGGCATCGGCGAACTCGGACATGACCAGGTTCTTGCGCCCCGCGACGTTGGTCCAGGCGGCCAGGCAACCCCGGTGCAGCTCCTCGGCGGACGGGACGTTGTGTTGGATGGCGAACTGGTTCACGGCGGGGTCGTCGCGGAAATCGAAGGTGGTGCCATCAAGTTGGTGTACGGCCACGGCGTGGTGAGGGTCGTTGGCCTTGATGCGGGCGGCTATTCGGCTGGCCCGCGCCCGGGTCAATCCTTCGGAATACTCCTCGG
>CAZIBA010000210.1:0-5109 GCA_964536795.1 uncultured Planctomycetota bacterium
GGAGGTCTCCGTCATAGACAACTTCGACCCCTTCTACCCGGCCGAAGCGAAGAGGCAGAACCTGAAGGAAGCCGGCCGGGCCGGTGAGTTCCGTCTGGTCGAGGCCGACGTCTGTGACGTGGAGCGCTGCTTGAGCGAACTGGGGTGGGCGCCCGGCCGGGCCGACGTGGTCATCCACCTGGCCGCTCGGGCCGGGCCGCGGCCCAGCGTGAGCCAGCCCCAACTGTACCAGCGCCTCAACGTCGGTGGGACCGTAGGGGCCCTGGAGCTGGCCCGGCGGCTGGAGGTGCCCCGCTTCATCTTCGCCTCCTCAAGCAGCGTCTACGGGGCCCGTACCGAGGTGCCCTTCCGTGAGGATGACCCGGCCGTCCGACCGGTGAGTCCCTACGCGGCCACCAAGCGGGCCGGTGAGCTTTTCTGCTACAGCTACCACGCACTGACCGGGATGACGGTGGTGGCCTTGCGCTTCTTCTCGGCCTACGGTCCCCGTCAGCGTCCGGACATGGCCATCTCGCGCTTCGTCTCTCGCATCGACCGGGGCGAGCCCATCCCCGTCTACGGCGACGGCTCGGCCAGCCGGGACCACACCTACGTCAGCGACATCATTTCCGGGGTGTTGGCCGCACTCCAGCTCGAGGTCGACTACGAGGTCATCAACTTGGGTGACAGCCAGACCGTCCGTCTGGACGAACTCATCGCCCTCATCGAGCAGGCCCTGGGCAAGAAGGCCCGTATCGACCGCCAGCCCGCGCAGCCCGGTGACGTCCCCACCACCTGCGCCGATATCAGCAAGGCCCGCCGACTGCTGGGCTACGAGCCCCGCGTGCCCGTTCGGGAGGGACTCCGCCGCTACGTCCAGTGGTACCGGCTGAGACGGGCCGGGGAGACGTGCTGACCATGCCCGCGGAGCGTGTCCGTCTCAACTGGCCCAACCGCATCACCCTCACCCGGATTGCGCTCATCCCGGCCTTCCTCATCGCTGCCCTGCAGGTCCGCCAATCCCCCACAGCCGGGTGGGCGACCTTCTACCGGTGGACGGCCTTCACCGTATTCCTGATGGTCTCTGCCGGGGATGCTCTGGACGGGCTGGTGGCCCGTCGGAGGAACCAGCAGACGGAGTTGGGCAAACTGCTGGACCCGCTGGCCGACAAGCTGCTGATGATCTCGGCCTACGTCTTCCTGGCTTCCCGCCGCTGGGCCGGGCCGGCCATCCCCGACTGGCTGTCGGTGGTGGTGGTGAGCCGGGACGTTTTCATCGCCCTGGCCTTCGTCCTCATCCGCCTGCTGACGGGGGGCTTTCCCTTCCGGGTGAACTGGCCGGGCAAGGTGTGTACGGTCTCTCAGATGGTGACGGTCCTGGCCGTGCTCTCGGGCGACGCGGTCGTCGGGCTGGACGGTCGACTGGCGCTCTTCGGGTTGACGGTTGTGCTCACCGTGCTGAGCGGTGTAGAATACATGTTCCAGGCCCGCTACCTCTTGAGCGGTCAACGCCCCGCTGCGCCTGGTGCATCGTAGTGGAAGGGAACCCACGATGGCCTTTGCCACCATCCCTGAGATACTCGAGGAACTCCGTCAGGGCCACCTCGTCGTCCTGGTGGACGACGCCAGCCGGGAGAACGAGGGCGACCTGATGGTGGCCGCCGAGAAGGCTACCCCCGAGGCCGTCAACTTCATGGCCCGCTTCGGTCGGGGTCTCGTCTGCCTGGCCCTCACCAACGACCTGGCCGACAGGCTGAACCTGCCCCCCATGACCGAGCGGAACACCGCCCCCCTCGGAACGGCGTTCACCGTCAGCATCGACGCCCGCCGCGGTGTCACCACGGGCATCTCCGCCGCCGACCGGGCCACCACCATCCAGACGGCCATGCGCAAGGACGCCCATCCCGACGACTTCGTCCGCCCCGGACACGTCTTTCCGCTGCGGGCCCGGGAGGGTGGCGTGCTGGTCCGGGCCGGGCAGACCGAAGGGGCGGTGGACCTGGCTCGGCTGGCCGGGCTCAGGCCGGCCGGCGTCATCTGCGAGGTGATGAACGACGACGGCACTATGGCCCGGATGCCCCAGCTCGTCGAGTTCTGCCGAGAGCACGGCTTAAGGATGTGCACCGTGGCCGACATCATCGAGCACCGTCGGCGGAGCGAAAAGTTGGTGCGTCGGGAACTCACCGTGAAGCTCCCCACCGAGGTCGGGGAGTTCGACCTCATCCTCTACAGCTCCCTCATCGACGACTACCACCACATCGCCCTCTGCTTGGGGGGCGTGGGCCGCGAGCAGCGCCCCCGCGACTTCTCCCGGGAGCCCGTGCTGGTGCGCATGCACTCCCAGTGCCTGACGGGCGACATCTTCGGGTCGCTCTGCTGTGACTGTGGACCACAACTGCACCGGTCGATGGAGATGATCGCCGAGGCGGGCGCGGGGGCCGTGGTCTACCTTCGTCAGGAGGGTCGGGGCATCGGTCTGGAGAAGAAGCTCCACGCCTACAAGCTCCAGCAGGAACAGGGCCTGGACACGGTGGAGGCCAACGAGTGGCTGGGCCTGCCGGCCGACAAGCGCGACTACGGCATAGGCGCCCAGATGCTCCTGGACCTGGGCCTGAAGAAGGTCCGCCTGCTCACCAACAACCCCCGCAAGCTCATCGCCCTGGAGGGCTACGGCCTGGAGATCGTCGAGCGCGTCCCCATCGTCATCCCACCCACCGAAGCCAACCAACGCTACCTGCAGACCAAACGCGACAAACTCGGCCACCTGCTGGATGAGGTGTAGTCACGGGAGAGGAAGATGAGAGTTGCATACTCGGTGCTGGTCTTCCGAGAGGGTGATGCCTACGTTGCCTACGCTCCCCAGTTGGACTTGTCCAGTTGCGGAGACTCGGCCGAAGAGGCGGAGCGAAGGCTCCAGGAGGCAACGGGCCTGTTCCTTGAGGAAGCACGCCGAATGGGCACGCTGGAAGACATCCTGGCCGAAGCCGGGTATTCCTCGGTTCAGGCCGGTGAGTTTCGCGCTCCGGAACTTGTTGCCACTTCGGAAGCTACCGTAGAAGTGGCCGGCTGAGATGCCCAGGCTTACTCCTGTCGCCTATGGCGTCCTGGTGCGCGTGTTTGAGAAGAACGGTTTCTCTTTCGTGCGGCAGCGTGGCGACCATCTTGTGTATGCGAAGAGTGCGGTTCGTCGCCCGCTGGTAATCCCTGCCGTGAAGGCGGTGCCTGTCTTCGTCATCCGCAACTTGCTGCGTACCTCGGGCAAGACGAGAGAGGAGTACTTCGCTCTGCTCGACTAATGATGGCGGTCCAAGGGGAGGGAGAGTGGGTTTGGCGAAGGAGTCTGATTCGCAGTCAGAGCAAGGGAGTGGCTGGACGAGGGGGAAGCCGTCGCGGCTCATGTGGTATCTCATCGCGGGTGTGCTGGGGTTTTGGCTGGCCCTGGTGCTGGTGGGGCAGTACACGGACTGGGTCCCACCCGGGGTACTCTTCGAGATCTTCCTGGTGTCCACCATCGTACTGGGTTTGGCCGTCCCTGCAGCGGCCCTGACCTGCCGGATGGAAGACCGGGACAGCGGTCCCTCGGATGGGGGCTCCCCGCAGAAGAGGGATGAGCGCGGTCAGGAACAGGAGTCAGAGGGGGAATAGGGGCGGTTGCAGCAGGCCTGGGTTTCGTGGGCTTCTCCAGGCAGGGCAGAGGGAGTCTGGAAGACGCAGGGAGCTCTGAGGAGGTGTGTACGGATGGCCAAGATAAAGGTCGTGACCGACGAGGTGGAGATGCTGGCGACGCTGAATGACAGCGCGTCGGCCAGGACACTGCACGACGCACTCCCCATCGAAGGCTCAGCCAACCGCTGGGGTGACGAGGTCTACTTCGACATCGGCCTGTCGATGCCCGAAGAGGACCCGCAGGCTCACGTTCCCTCGGGCACCCTCGCCTACTGGCCCACGGGAACGGCCTTCTGCATCTTCTTCGGCCAGACGCCCTACAGCCCGGTGAACGTCCTGGGAACCCTCGACGACGACCCTAAGGAGTTCGCCCAGGTCAGGTCGGGCGAGACGGTGAGACTGGAGAAGGCCGAGTAAGGCTCCCTCCTGGTCCGTGGCAAGTTGCACGGCCGGCAAGCTCATCCGCCATAGCCCGAAGGGCGAAGGGGGAACCGGCCGTGGCACGTCGCTGGGCGGGCACCCGCGCTCGACGGAAGTCCTTCTCTGTTGGTCGAGGTCCAGCGCGGGGTCTCTACGGTCCGGCGACGCTTCGTCTGCCCCCGAGCGTCCGGGCGCAGGGAATAGTCTGTGGTTGTCTGAAACCGGTGGAAGAGGAGGACGGCTTCATGGCTGTATGCACGATGCACTTCTGGGGCGAGGCCCTTCAGAAGCAGTGTTCGATGAACATCATCCTTCCCGAGTCCGCGAAGGTGAAGAAGCCCTACTGCCTGCTGATTCAGCTTCACGGCCTGAGCGACGACCACACCATCTGGCTTCGCCGCACCAGCCTCGACCGCTACGTCGCGGACCTGCCCCTGGTCGTGGTGATGCCCGACGGCGGACGGAGCTTCTACTGCGACGCTGCGGACGGCCCGGCCTACGAGCGCCACATCATGAAGGACGTGCTCGGTTTCGTGGAGAAGTACTTCCCGGTGCGGAAGAACCGCGAGGGCAGGGCCATCGGCGGTCTCTCGATGGGCGGCTACGGGGCGATGAAGCTCGCCCTCAAGTACCCCCGGAAGTTCGCCAGCGTCGTCAGCCATTCGAGCGCCTTCAGCTTCGCACACGACGAGAGCCGAGGCGAGAACCCTGAATGGAAGCGTATAATCGGCGACCAGGTGACCGGGGGGAAGGACGACGTCTACGCCATTACGGAGAAGCTCGACCCCGCCAAGGCCCCGGGGATCCGTTTCGACTGCGGGAAAGAGGACGGGCTCCTCGCCGGCAATCGGCGGTTCCACAAGCATCTGGCGTCGCTTGGTATCAAGCACGAATACCGTGAGTACCCCGGCGCCCACACCTGGGGCTACTGGGACGAGCACATTCAGGAGGCCCTCCAGTTCCACATGAAGCACCTCCACGCGTAACCCCGGGGCCGAAGGCCGAGCAGCACACCCTCCTGGTTTGTGGCCGAATGCCCGGCCG
>CAZIBA010000211.1:0-5106 GCA_964536795.1 uncultured Planctomycetota bacterium
GCCATGGTTCGAGTGCTGAAGCCGCGAAGGTTTCTTGCGCAGCTATCGCTGACGTTGACTTTGGTGCTGGGCGCCCTGGCGGCCTTCGACAAGCTCAATTGCTCAGGCCGCCCTGAGCGGTGTCGAAGGGCGGCCACGGCGGCGGAAGCCCAGGAAGGGGAACAAGGCTCTCGGGCGCCGGTGAGTCCGGCCCTTGGCGCCGTCGCCTTCACCGGTCCGGAGCTCGTCACGGTGGAGGGGGGAGCCCCGGCCGTTGCCGTGGGCGACGTCAACGGCGACGGTCTACTCGACCTCGTTGCCATCAACCCGGCCAAAGCCTGCATCGACTGCCTGCTTCAGCGCTCGCCGGCGGAAATGGCCGAGGCGGAATCCGAAGCTGGCTCACGTCTTAGCAGCCTTGCCGGGGGGCCGGTGAGTGTGGAGGACGAGGACGTGAATCGGCTGCCCGACGCGGCCCGGTTCGAGAGACGTCCACTGCAGGTGGAGAAGCTTGTCTTCAGCGTGGTCGTCGCCGACTTCACCGGTGACGGGCGCGACGACCTGGCCTACTACGGGGAGCCCCGGGAGTTGGTGGTAGTAGCCCAGACGGACGAGGGAACCTGGGGCGAGCGACAGACCTTTGATATCACCGACGGGTCCCGCAACGCCGGCGGTCTGGCCGCTGCCGACCTAAATGGTGACGGCCACACCGACCTGGCCCTGCTGGCCCGCCAGGCGATCCACATCCTGTACGGGGGCAAAGACGGTACTTTCGGCGCGCCTCAGGAGGTCCCCACCAGCGCAGACGCCGCCAGCTTTCTCTTGGTGGGCGACTACGACGGCGACGGCCGTCTGGACCTGGCCTACCCGGTGGCCAACCAGGACCATCCACTCTGTTTTCGGCTGCAGACGTCCGACGGCCGGTTGGGTCCCGAGCGGTTCGCCGAACTGCCGGCCTTCCGGGCCGCTGCCGGAAGCTCGCGGGCGGACGACCCGCGCACGACGCTGGCCACCGTGCTCAGTGTCTCGGGACGCGTGCAACTGGCCCGCCTGACTCCCCGGCCGGCCCGTGAAGGAGGGACCGACGCCAGCCTCCTCCTCTACCCCCTGGAGGAGGACTCGGTCGAGCGCCAGTACCTGGTCACGGACGTCGACGGTGACGGCCGCACCGACGTGGTGGCCACCTACCCCAGCACAGCCCAAACCGCGGTACTCTTCCAGCGTCCGGACGGTGGGCTGGAGCCACCCAGGCTCTACCCCTCTCTGGGCGGGGTGACTGCGCTGGCCGTCGGTGACCTGGACGGGGACGGAGGCGTGGAACTGGTCATGCTCTCCAAGGAGGAGGAGGCCATCGGCTACTGCTCCTACGAGCCCGCCGACGCTGGTGCTTCGCAGAGCAGCGAGGGACAGGGAAGGCTGGGCTTTCCGCGCACGGTCCCCTTCGAGGGGAGGCCACTGGCCGTGGCCGTGGGCGACGTTGACGGCGACGGTCGTGACGAGCTCCTCTACGTGCGCGCGGAGGAGAAGAAGTACCACGTGGTCAGCCGAGGGGTGGAGGAAACCGGGGAGCTCTCCGAGGAGGTGGCGGTCGAGCTGGGTGGGCTGGAGACCGACGTGTCCGGACTGCTGGCCGCTGACCTGAACCACGACGGTCACCTGGACGTGCTGGCCTTCGTCTCCTTCGGACCGGCCAGGCTGCTTCTGAACGACGGTGAAGGAAGCCTGCGCGACACCAGCGACGATCCCGACGTCACCCGCAGTCTGCTTCGCCGACTGAGTTCGACCAACGTAAACACAGGAGACGTTGACGGCGACGGGACTGCTGAACTCCTGGTGGCCGAGAAGAACTTCGCCCGGGCCGTAAGCGTGGACGCACGGGGGTCGCCCCAGGTACTCGACCAAGCCAACGGCAGAAGTCCCCGGTCGCAGATCGCCTCGGCCACCGTGGCCGACCTGGACGGGGACGGCCAAGTGGAGGTCGTGCTCCTGGATAACTGGGCCAAGGAACTCACCGTGCTGACCCGCCAGGAGGACGGGACGCTGGGTCGGCCCCGCTCCGTCTCCCTGGCCGGTGTGACCTTCAGCAAGGTCCTGACGGGGGAGCTCACCGGAGATGAGTGGCCGGACCTGCTGGTCCTGGCCCGCAACCGCGTGGGCGTGGTGCCTGGCAGGGGCGTGGGCTGGACCTTTGAGCTTGGCGCCGGCTACGAGTCGGAAACGGAGCGGGCCTACCTGAGCGACCTGGTGGCCGGTGACCTGACGGGCGACGGTTCCGACGAGCTCCTGTTGCTGGACACGAGCAACCACAACCTGGAACTGCTCGACCTGGCCGACGATTCGGTCCTGAAGCGCTTCTGCCGCTTCCAGGTTTTCGAGAAGAAGGTGTTCCGGGGTCGCCGACAGGACAGTCGGGAGCCCCACCAGGCGCTGCTGGCGGACCTCACCGGTGACGGCCGCACCGACATCGCGCTGCTGGTTCACGACCGCATCGTCCTTTATCCTCAGGCGTCAGCCAAGCGCCTGACCAAGGGAGCGTCCGGAGGCGGGTCAGGTCCCCTGGAGTGACGGTCAACTCCGACGCCGAAGAAGCGGCAAAGGCAGAAGACAGATGATGGCGCAGATTGTGGTGGTTGGTCTGGTCCTGGCATTGCTGTCGGCAGCGGCCCGAGCTGAGGAAGGTTCCGCGGCTCCGCCTCCGGCGGGCTCCTCGGTCACTGTGCGGTGGTATGGGCAGGCCTTCTTCAGCCTCACGCGGAGCGACGGATTCACCGTGGCCATCGACCCTTTCAAGGAGATGGGCTATCCCATGCCCAAGAACTTGACGGCCGACGCGCTGCTGGTGACCCACGAACATTCCGACCACAACAACGTCGCCATTATCGCCGGCTCGCCGACCGTGCTTCGGTCCGAGGAGGCAGTGGGCGTTCACACGGCCAAGGACATGACGGTCACCGGTACAGCCTGCTACCACGACGAAGAGCAGGGAGCCAAGCGCGGAAAGAACACAGCGTTCAGTTTTGAGCTGGCGGGGGTGCGCTTCTGTCACATGGGAGACATCGGCCACCTGCTGAGTGACGAACAGCTTAAGGCCATCGGACCTGTCGACGTGCTCATGGTGCCCGTGGGGGGGTACTACACCATCGCGGTGGAAAAGATCGACACCCTCATCGACCAGCTCGACCCCAAGGTCGTCCTCCCCATGCACTACAAGACCGAGGCGACGCCCAGGATACCCATCGCGCCACTGGACACCTGGATCAAGGGCAAGGCAGGAGTGGCCTTCGACAAGGTCAATTGCTCAGGCCACCCTGAGCCACGTCGAAGGGTGAAGCTCCTAAGGAGTCCCACTGTCACTATCAGGGCAGGGGACCTTCCCGAGACCCGGGAAATCTGGGTCCTCACCTATCAGTAGGTCCCTTACAGACCTGGCGACATGAAGGGGACGCCGGGCACGTAGCCGTAGACGCTTTCGCACAGGGGTCCGCGGACCGTGAAGGGCTGCGTGGTCCCGTCGGCCAGCGTTGTCTGGCCACTGACGACGAGGCGCCAGCGTCCTTCGGGGGCGCGGAAGTTGAAGACCCGAGCGGTCCACGGTCGGGCCTCGAGCTTCCCCAGAGGCACCAGTTCAACCCCCTGAGCCGACTCGACGGCGGCCGTTGCCTCCACCCGCTTCAGCTCAGCCGACAGAGAAGCGGCAGGTGCGATCTGCACCCGGGCTTCGACGTTCGACTCCCAACGGTAGCGGTAGCGCAGGGCGCCCTGGCCCGGGGCTCCTCCGACGAGTTCGAAGGACACGGCCGGCCCGCGGTAGGGGACGCCGGGCTCGGCGCTGGTTGGTCCCAGTCTGAGCGTGGGCAGCCAATCCCGGATGCCTTTGTAGCTGAAGTAGAGGAAACCGTCCACGCCCATCTCCCGCCCCAGCTCGATGGCCGCGGCCAACCGGGCCGGCGACTTGGCCATGCCGTGCCCCACGAAGAGCGGGACGCTGCCCCCCGTCCATTCCTGTTGCCGGTCCAGGGCCCGGC
This sequence comes from uncultured Planctomycetota bacterium, assembly GCA_964536795.1. GTDB lineage: Bacteria > Planctomycetota > DG-23 > CBDVDV01 > CBDVDV01 > CAZIBA01. Next base: position 4,005 of record CAZIBA010000211.1, read on the forward strand.
CGAGGCGCTCCAGGTCGTCCGTGTAGTCCATGGGACAGACGAAGTCGAGGTACCCCTCCCGGGCCCAGCGACCCCAGTCCTGGCCGTCGGCATAGAGGGTCCAGTCGCCGCCCGAGCGGGCGGCCAGGGAGACCTGAACGTCGCCGCGGATGCGGCGGGCCTCCACGGCGATCTCTCCGGCCAGGGAGGTGATGAGGTCCCGCCGCCATTGGCGCCAGGCCCCCAGGTGTTCACCTCCCCGCAGGCAGTCCCGGGGCCAGTCCTGCACCTGAATGCCCGTCTCCCGCTGGAAGCGTTCCCGACAGGTTGGGCAGAAGCACTGCTGGTCGCTGGGAAAGCGCATGTAGTCGAAGTGGATGCCCGCCACCGGCCACTTGCGCACCAGTTCCAGCATGGACTCACGCTCGATGCGCCGGTTCTCCTCGTGAGAGGGACACATGGCTTCGCGTTTGTACCAGTGGCCGGTCTCGCTCATCGGCTTGCCTTCGGGGTTCACCTGAAGCCTGCCTTCCCCGCGGAGCTTCTCGATGAACTCCTTGGGCGTCCCCCAGAAGAGGGCCCAGTTGATGCGCCAGACGTGCACCTCGATGCCGTACTTCTCGGCTGCGGCCAGACACTCGGCCAGCATGTCCCGGTCGGGGTAGTTCGTGTTTCGAGCCAGGACCTCGCTGGGGTACATCGCCGAGCCGCCGTTGTTCAGGTTGGGGAAGATAGCGTTGAAGCCAGCGTCGTGGAGGTCCTTCATCACCTCGTCCCAGTCGGTCCGGGCGTTGGGCGTCATCCACACACCACGAAACTCCCCCTTCCGTGAGGGGACGGTGGCGCAGTAGCTGTCGTCGGCGCGCTCACCGGCCTGCTCCAGGACAGCTTGGGCCTCCTCGGCCTTGTCTTCCTCGCTCAAGGCGCTCGCCTGCCCCTCCAGCTTTCTGGCCTGGGCGAGGAGCTCCCGCGCCTGGGACAGGTCGGCGCCCCCCCCGGCCATGCGTTCGATGCGTTTCTCCAGGTCGGTCAACGTTCCGTAGGGCTCCCGGTCCACCTGCATACCTCCACTCCCTCGTAGCACCGATGCCGCCAATCCCGTCAGAACCAGAACAGCACCCAT
>CAZIBA010000212.1:0-5100 GCA_964536795.1 uncultured Planctomycetota bacterium
GATGGGCCAGCTCGGCAGACCGGCTCGTCCCCGGTGCTCGTAAGTCTTCCTGCTGCCTGGTGTTGTGCGCGGCGGGTTGCCCCCACCGCGCAGGGGGCCAAGCAACGTGTTTCCGCTGCAAGCCCTCTCTGGCCTTGCCGACTTACCGCTCCCCGCGGTATAAGATCGGGCTGGTTGTCAGTGAGTTCGCGTCGGGACACTCGGTGTGCCAGTGAAGCTACGAAACGTTCTGCTCTTTCTGACCGACCAGCAGCGCAAAGACACGCTTGGAGCCTTCGGCAACCCGTTCGTCCAGACGCCCGCGCTGGACGGCCTGGCCGCTTGCGGGGTCCGCTTCGAGCGGGCCTACTGCACCAATCCGTTCTGCTGCCCATCACGGGCCGGCATCCTCACCGGTCTCCATCCCAGGACCCATGTGGTCTGGCACAACGGCATCCGCTTCGATGAGGTGGGCGCACCCACCTTGGGAGACATTCTTGGTAGTCAGGGGTACCGGACGGGCTCGGTGGGGAAGATCCACCTCGGCCCCGGCTGGGGTCCAGCCCCGCCTGCGGGCTTCGAGGAGTCACGTGAGTACTGGGCCAAGCACCCCGAGATGCGCGACTGGCACGGTCCCTACTGCGGGTTCCAGGACGTGGAGATGATCATGGGGCACGTGCACTATTCCACCCAGGGCGGCCACTACGGCTCCTACCTCCAGGAGAACTTCAGCGACGGCCTGGAACTATTTCGGCGGGATCACGCCCTCCTCAACCGGGGCTACTACGAGACCTGGCGAAACGCCATGCCCGAGGAGCACCACTACAACACGTGGATCGCCGACCGCACCATCGACATGCTCGACCGGTTCGCTCGCGAGCCCTTTTTCATCCACTGCTCCTTCCCCGACCCGCATCACCCGCTCAGCGCCTGTGAGCCCTATTCCTCGATGTATGACCCCGACGACATGCCCGAGCCCCTGGCCCCCTCGCTCGACGAGCTGGAGCAACTGCATCCCGTCTACCGGGCTTACCACCTGGGCGAAGAGAACTACTTCGCCCAACCGCCTTCCTTCCCGGAGAAGATCGCCGGGACCCCGCTCCGCGAGATGATGGCCCAGATGCACGGCATGGTCACCCACGTCGACCGGTCCATCGGCCGGATTCTGGAGCACCTCGCGGAACTGGGGCTCATGGAGGACACGCTCGTCGTCTTCACCACCGACCACGGAGAACTGATGGGGGACCACGGCCTGGTGCTCAAAGGACCCTTCTACTACCAGTCTCTCCTGAACGTCCCTCTCATCATCAGCATTCCCGGCTCGGCACCCCGGGTGGTGAGCGACCTGGTTTCCCACGTGGACCTGATCCCCACGATACTGGAGTGCCTCGGGTTGGAGGTGCCTGCGTATCTTCCCGGTCGGTCCCTCGCCGATGCCTTGCGGGGGGAGGAGGGTAAGGCCCGCGACTGCGTGCTCACCGAGTTCCGTCCCTTTGGCGGCCCCAACATGAAGGTGCTACACACCAGCGAATGGCGGTACGTCTACTACGGTGGTGAGCCCTACGGGGAACTCTTCAATCTGAGAGACGATCCCGAGGAGCGCGTCAACCTGTTCGGGAGGCCGGAGTGCGCTGAGGTGCAGGCGTCGCTGCAAGCCCGACTGCTAAAGGAACTGGTGAAGACCGAGGCCCGGTGGCCGGCGCGAGGCCCCTGGATCTGACGAGTCTCGGCGGCGATGGGTGCGTCGGAGTCTGGTAATGTCAGGTGGAGGTACAGGGAAGACCATGGAGATTGACGTTGCGAAGACGGCTGGGGAAATCTCACCCCTCTGGTTCGGCCACAACCTCGAGCACACACGAAGCTGCGTTTGGCAGGGCTTGAGCGGTCAACTCATCCGCAACCGGAAGTTCACCGGCTCCCCCTCGCGGGGCGGCTTGGCCCGCCATTGGCACCGCATCGGGCCCAAGGGGTGCCTTTTCCGGATCGAGGGGGCCGTGGGCTTCCACAACATGGACGGCGAAGCATACACGGCCCGTTTCGGAGGCGTCGAGGCCCGGGGGGGTGCCACCCAGCAGAGCCAGAGGGTCCAGAGTTTCCGGCGAGATGAGCGCTGCGGCATCGGCCAGTCGGGGATACCGCTGACCGAAGGCAGGAAGTATGAGTGTCGGCTGGCCCTACTCTCGGACCGGGAGCTCTCAGTGGAAGTGCGTCTCTCCGGCCGGGGCGCCGGAGGGCGTTTCAGCACTGACCTTACCGTTGCGCCCGGGGAGTGGCGTGAGCCCCGGTTCACCTTCGCTTCACCGGTCTCAGACGGCGATGCCCTACTGGAGATCACCTTCGAGGGTCCAGGGGCGCTCTGGGTGGGGGCGGTGGCGCTGCTCCCGGCGGACCATTTCCTGGGCATGCGTCGGGACGTCATAGAACTCCTGAGGGAAATGTCCGTCCCCATCCTCCGGTGGCCTGGCGGCAACTTCGCAGGCTGCTACCTTTGGAAGGACGGGCTCCTTCCCGTGGACCGGCGGGCACCGTTCCCGGCAGCCGGGATTCTCCCCCACACCGACGGTTACGACGACCACGAAATCGGTACCGACGAGTACGTGGCCCTCTGCCGAGAATTCCACGCCGAACCCTGGATCACCATCAACATGGGGCTCGAGGGTCCGGAGGAGGCTCGCAAGTGGGTTGAGTACTGCAACGGCTCGCCCGACACCGAGTGGGGGAGGCGCCGAGCAGAACGCGGTCACCGGGAACCTTACAGCGTAAAGTACTGGTCGCTGGGCAACGAGATGGGCTACGGCCACATGGCAGGCCCGAACACACCACGGGAGTACGGGGCTCTCGCGGCCCGGTGCGCCGAGGACATGAAGAAGGCCGACCCAGCCATCGTGCTGGTGGCTTCAGGGACCTGGTGGAAGGAGGAGTGGTTCCAGACGACACTGGCCGAGTTCGGCGGCTCCTTCGATCACCTCGCCTTCCACGAGTATACCACACTGACGAGAGAGTATACCGGCGAGAAGGGGAGAGAGGAGTTCTGCCGAGTCGCCAGCGCTCCCACTCGGACCCTCGAAGTCCTGCGCGAGGTGCGAGAGCGCGCGAACCGCTACGCTCCGGACGGGAAGTTCGTCGGCATCTCCTTCGACGAATGGAACGTCTGGCACAGTTGGTTCCGGGTACCCGGCGTCGTCGAGGGCGTCTACACGGCGGCCATGCTGAACATGTTCTGCCGGGAGGCCCGCAACGTTGGTTTGACCATCGGCGCTTACTTCGAGCCAGTCAATGAGGGTGCCATCCTGGTGCAGCCCGATTCCGCCCGGCTGACACCCGCCGGCCAAGCCTTCGCGCTATTCAGAACTCACCACGGGAACCAACTCCTCCCAACCGAGCCTTCTGAAGCCGAGGCGGACCTCGACGTGGCCGCCTCGGTCACCGACGCAAAAGACACGGTGATCATCACCCTGGTGAACTGCTCCCCTGACGAGAAGCGGGAGGCGGAGTTCTCTCTCACGCACGTAGCTGAGGTCCGGTCAGCCAAGGGAGTGCTTCTCTCCTCTGAGAGTTATCTCCCTGAGTCTGAGTTCTCTACGACCAAACTGCACGTCGAGCGTAGAGGGGGTTTCGGCCTCGCGGTCACCATGCCGGCCTACAGTGTCGCACGGATCGAGGTCGCCTGCCGATGAAGCGGCATCGTCAGTGGGCCATATGAAAGGGAGGCCCTGAGGGGTGGGCGCCGGGGCTGTAGTGCGTCGGGGCCACTCCAGCGCGCCCGCGAGGAGCGGCAAACACGGTCCGTGATACGTATTTGATATGTCGCCCATGCCCGTTCAGTCCCGGTGGCTACCGCTGACTAACGCTAACTCCCACCCCGGTGTTCGTCGGAAGCTCTTCTATCTGCTGGCTTTACGTCGTAAGAGGCGACCCGAAAACAGGTTCCGCGGTTTTCTTGATTTCAGCCCAAATCGGATTCTTAATCCGGAGGCTGGAGGTTCGAGTCCTCCAGGGGGTATCACCGTAAGTAACGGTCCAGCAATGGGTTAGCGAGACCCAGGTCGGACCGTTCTTTCCGGTCCGGTCCGCTCGTTCAGTACTCGTTCAACGCTGGCTGCTGCTGCCGCCTCGGGTCTCGAGGGGGAGGTGTCCAAACCCGACAGGCCCCCGGCCCGCGCCTTCGCCTACCAGGCTCCATCGAAGTGGCTGTGCCGAGCGGGCAGGTGCCCTGGGACGCACTTCCCTCCGAGGATGAAGAGGGGCCCCGACTCCGCAGGCAAGGACGGGGTTGTGGAGTGCATTCCCGACCGGGGGCCGGAAAACGCGGAAAACGCCTTGACAACGTGCCTTTTCAGCGGTACATTGCGGGGAGAGCTATCCAGGCGACACTTGGTCAGGTCCCCAGGAAGCGCATAGAGTGTGAGAGGTGCGCTTTGGTCCCGGGACCGTTCGGCCAGCGCCACTGGCCCGCCAGGCAAGCGCCGGGGGGCGTTTTCCGTCCGCCTCGGAGCTTGCCCGCAGCCATAGTGGGCCTCAAACACCTTTCGATTCTGTACCCCGTCTGCTTCTCTGCCTCGACGCTGCCACACTGCGCGCGGGGGGGAAACAGCAGGCCGCGACGAGGCAAGACGCACTGCGGCAACGAACCCGGGACCTGGCAGAGCGCAGACACTGTGACCCTGTGGGTCGTTCGTGGCCAGGGGCGCAGGGAGGGTGCTGACGAAGCGAGGGAAGTCACAGGCGAGGAAGTGAGAGACCCATGGCGTTGATCGTAGTCCTGGCGATATCGATTGCCCTTCAGTTCTTGGCGGCGGTCCTGGCTCTTCGGCTCGTTCGGGTTACCGGTCGGTGGCGAGCCTGGACGTTGATCGCTGCCGCCATTTCCCTGATGGCAGTCCGGCGCAGCATCACCTTCTATCGCTTGGTCTCCGCCGACTTGACCCACCTGCCCGATCTACACGCTGAGTTGGTCGCACTCATCATCTCGCTCTTCATGGTGGTGGGAGTGGCGTACATCGCCCCCATTTTTCTCTCCATCCGACGCTCGGAGGAAGCGCTGCGGGAGACGCGCGACTATCTAAGCAATCTCATCGACTACGCCAACGCCCCCATCATCGTCTGGGACCCGCAGTTCAG
>CAZIBA010000213.1:0-5090 GCA_964536795.1 uncultured Planctomycetota bacterium
TTATGTCCCGGCGGTTCTTCGAGGACCTTGACATCCGCCAGCCCGATGTCAACCTCGCCGTGGGCTCTGCCAGTCACGCCCGGCAGACGGCTCGCATAATGGAGCGTTTCGAGCCAGTACTCCTGGAGCAGAAGTCGGACGTCGTGGTGGTGGTGGGTGACGTGAACTCCACCGTGGCCTGCGCCCTGGTGGCGGCGAAACTCGGGGTGAGTGTCGCCCACGTCGAGGCCGGGCTGCGGAGCTTCGACCGCTCCATGCCCGAAGAGCTCAACCGTATCGTGACCGACCATCTTAGCGACTTTCTCTTCGTCACTGAACAGAGTGGTGTTGACAACCTAAGGCAGGAAGGCATTCCCGAGGAAAAGATCTTCCTGGTTGGTAATGTCGTGGTGGATGCGTTGATGGCCAACCGCGCTAAAGCCGAGCAAAGCGGTGTCCTGGGACGCCTGGGATTGGATGGCTCCTCGTATGCTGTGGTGACCCTCCACCGTCCCAGCAACGTGGACGATGAGGATGTGCTGAGCGGGATTGTGGATGCTTTGCTTGAGCTTTCGGCAGAACTCGTCGTCGTGTTTCCTGCGCACCCCCGAACCCAGCAACGTTTGGAGGAGTTCGGTCTATCGCGCAAGCTCGAGGACGCAGACCGCGTCCTGCCCACGCAACCCCTCGGCTACCTGGACTTCCTCAAACTCACCTCGCACGCTCAGCTCATCCTCACGGACTCCGGCGGCCTTCAGGAAGAGGCCTGCATCCTCCGGGTCCCGTGCTTAACGCTGCGAGAGAATACGGAACGTCCTTCGACTATTACCTCTGGCTGGAACCGACTCGTCGGTACTGATTGGCATGGCATCGCGGCTGCCGCGCAGCAGGCGCTTTCAGACGGCACCATCGGCTCTCCGGTGCCCTTGTGGGACGGAGGGGCCTCTGAACGTATAGTGGCTGCCCTTACCGTGGAATGTCTTGCCGGCGAGGCAACATTGTGACTACGAGGAAAAAGATAAAGCAGGCTGGGTTTTCCGCGTCCGTCTTTGGGAGCGTTCTCAACAAGAGATCTCGGGGCCGGCCCTTGCGCCTCCTCCCACTATTGCAGGAGGCGCTGGCCTTCACGAGGCCTTCCTCAAAGTCAGCAATGAACTCATGCGCATGATCCTCGGTCAATCTTCAGGTTGTTGGCTGTTCTTAACCTGAGTTCTCTTCCCTAAGCCAGCTCTTTGGACGCCGTTACGGCTTCCTATGTGCTGGTGGCCGCTCAGCGATTGGCGATGTAGCCTTCTCCCCCTTCAGCAATAGCTATTCCGGAAGCGGTTGTGCTCCCTTTCACGAAGGGCGTCTTTCGACCATGAGGCAGATTGCGAAAAAGGTACTCGTTGATTTGCTTTGGACTGCCCTAGGACGCAACAAGCTGGCACGCTTTGCGCGGGGTCTCACTAATGCCGTGCGCCTTGACGTGCCGAATAACCCGAAGACGAATGGGGAGGCGATTGTTCAAAACGTGCTGCTCAGATGGGCGCGCAGGGATCGACCGATCATAGTGTTCGACGTGGGGGCTAATGTTGGCGAATGGACAATGGCCCTTCTGAAACGCTGCCCGGAGCCAGAAGGTAACAGGGTCACTGTCCATGCGTTTGAACCGTGCAAAGCAACGTATGACATGCTTGAGGATGCGGTCAAGGGGAGGGAAAGGCAGGTGGTAACTGTTTTCCGAGGCTTATCGAATTCGATCGGTCGAGCAACTCTCAATGTGGTCGCAGATGGAGCAGGTATAAACTCGCTTTATCGCCGGAGCGACTTGGACGTGGTCCGAAGGGAAGTTGTCGACCTGACCACGTTCGATGACTATTGCAGGGAGTGTGCGCTGGATTACGTAACATTCTTAAAGATCGATGTTGAAGGACACGACATGGCCGTGCTGGAGGGCGCATCTGGAGCGCTGGAGCGTGGTGCTGTGGACGTGATCCAATTTGAATACAACCGTTGGTGGATTGAATCCAGGCATTATCTCCGTGACGCGTTCGCGCTCCTTATGCCCTGTGGCTACCGGGTCGGTAAGATTACGGGTAAAGGAATAGAGGTTTACAAGGCGTGGGATCCGGAGCTGGAGAGCTTTCGAGAGGGCAATTATTTAGCTTGGCTGGAGGAATGGGCGGAGCGGTTTGCCACCATTCGCTGGTGGAACGAGACGTAGGTCACAGGTAGGGCATTGGGGCACGGCGTGATGAAGTGTGTCGTGTGTTAAGGGCAGCGAGTATTAGGGAGCGAGTGGGTATAGGATTTGGAGACGGGGCGTTTCGTTCGAGATGTCAGGAAGAGTAGGTGCGCGTTGGAGCCTTCGCTTGGACGTCGAAGGGTCGTGGAGGTGACGGGGGAAGGCGGTGGAACGCCTAAGTGAGTTGCTTGATAAGAGGAGGACCTCGTGGAGAAGCGTGTCGGGACAGGCGATAGCGCGGATCACGGGCCTCCTCGATAAACATCCGATGTGGGTACATGGGACGTCAAGCGGGTCAAAGTGGGGGCTCGCTTGGGCTCGGGAGTCCTGCGATCGTGACGGGGGAAACTTTGGACACGACAAGCTGCATTTTGAGCTACGACGATGACTTCGTGACGCATTTGAAGTCTCGGGCCCTTAAGGGAGCTGGTTGGGTTATGGTGGGGCGTTTGGGTGGCGTGGTGCAGGGCGTTTTCACTTTGGTGCTCGCGCGCTTGCTTGCCCCGCAGGACTTCGGCCTGATGGGCATGGCTGCGGTCTTCGTTGTCTTCGCGGGGGTGTTCCGCAGTCCGGGGCTGCACTCGGCGCTCATTCAGCGGAGGGGTCTCACCGAAGGCCAGCTGTCCTCGGTCTTCTGGGTGACTGTGGCTGTCGGGCTGCTTCTTACGGTGAGTTTGGTCGTGGCCTCCCCTTTCATCGCTGCCTTTTACAAACAGCCCGCGGTGATGCCCATTCTGGCGCTCTTGTCGTTGGATATGCTTGTGCGCTCGAGTTTCCAAGTGCCGAACGCGTTGCTTCACAGAAAGCTGCGATTCCAGGTGTTCGCGTGCCTCGACATCGGTGCGAGTGCTGCGTCCGGTTCCTTGGCCGTGTGGCTGGTTTTTCTCGGGGCTGGTGTCTGGGCTCTTGTTGGACGGGCTCTACTTCACTCGGCGCTCGCGGCAGCGGTGTTCTGGCTCCTGGCGGGCTGGCGCCCTTCCTTCCACTTCCGATTCCGTGAAGCCTGGCCGTTCATTCTGTTCGGACTGCCACTTCTTGGTGTGACGATCGTCAAGTGTCTTCACAGTCAATTTGCGCTTCTCCTGATTGGGAAGATGCTCGGCGCTGCCAGCCTCGGCTATTATAGGATGGCCCTTGCCCTCGTCATGCTTCCAGCCATGCACCTTTCACAGCCGCTGGTCAGTCTGGCTCTCCCTGTTTTCTCCTCCCTCCAGCACGACCGACGTCGTCTCGCACGGCATTACCTCATGTTGCTCAAAGCTGTTGCCGCCGGGGTGTTTCCCGCGGCAATCGGTTTGGCTATCCTGGCCCCCAGCATAGTGGCCGTTGTGCTCGGGCAGAAATGGCTTCCGGCACTGGTTCCGCTTCAGATTCTCTGCAGCGTTGGCATTCTGCAGGCCCTCTACGCCACCGCACCCAGCGTGTTCCGTTCTCAAGGTCGCCCGGGTCTGGAGTTTGCAGCTCTCGTTTTTTCGCTTCTGGCCATCGTGGGCGCGTACCTGGTGGGGCTGCGCTGGGGGATCGTGGGCTTGTGCGCTGCTCATGGCGTCTGCATGTGTTTTGTCACGCCCTTGGTCATCAGAAAGGCCGCGGGTCTCTTGGGAATCGGGCTGGGTGAGGTGCTTCGCTCGGTGTGGGCCCCGGTTGCAGGCGCCCTGCTGATGGGGACGGTCCTCCAGGCCTTCCGTGCGTTGCACGGCACGGGGATTGTCAGGTTTTCCGAGGGCGTCTTCCTTGCAGTTGCCGTGCTTCTGGGTGCAGGGGTGTACGTGGCCGCCATGTCGTTGCTGGCCGCCAGGGACCTGGTGCCGCTGGCAGGGCAAGCGGTCGGTGCCTTCTTTAACAGGACGGTCGTGGATACGGCAGCGGACTGAGGATGCGTACGGTCGGAGACAGACAGGACGTTGCGGTGGTCAAGCCGGGCTGGATGCCGCAACCAAAGGCTTCGAGCAGAGGACGGTGGTTGAGCCTCTCGCTACTGATGGTTGCATGTCTTTCGGGAATGCTGTTGTGCGTCATCCCCTTGAATGCAGTGCCTTGGGGTGTCGGGCTTTCCTTCTCCGTGCTCACGGTCGTGCTCTGGGCCGCTCACGCCCGGTCGCTCTCCAAGGACATCATGCAGCCTGCATTTGTGCTTGCCGCGTGGTACCTGATCTTCTGTGCTGTGGCGCCGAGCTTTGCCTTAGCACGTGGGTGGTCTTACTGCCCTGGTGCCTTCCCGTACGTTCCTGCGGCCTTGTTGCTGTCGGCGTTTGGCTTTTCTCTGTTCCATCTCGGATATGCTGTCGTCATGGCGCCCGAGCCGCCGCCTCCGGTCCGGCTTTGGCAACTGCCGAACAGAAAGGGCGCAGTGATTCTTCTCTTGGTAGTGTGGGGAGGTTGTGCGTTGTTCGTGTTCGCAAGGCGCAACCTGATTCCTCTTGCCTACGGGACGGCGGGGTGGTGGGTTCTTTTGATACCTGCCCTCACAGTGTTGCTGGCCATAACGATGGCGAAGGCTGGGCGGGGGACGTGGGTTTTACTGCTTGCGGCGGCGCCCCCAGTAATGTGGGCTCTTCAAGTGCCGGCGGCCCTGACGACGAAAGAGGGACTTTTTCACGTCCTTGCTCTGGCCCCGCTGATCGCCTACATGCTGCAAAAGCGCGTTCGACTTCGAACCCTTGTGCCAATGCTGCTCTTGGCCCTGCTCGTTGGTCTGGCCACCTTCCCCATCGTTGACTATACCAGGAATGCTCTTCGCAGGGGCCGGGAGCCGGGCCTGAGGGATGCCGTAATAGCCGCTGTGCAAGAAGGAGACCCTCGGCTGGAGTATGTCGGCAGGCGACTGGCAGTGGTCGAGTTCCTCGCCGGAGTTATCCGAAATGAAGACCGGCAGTATCCAGCG
>CAZIBA010000214.1:0-5088 GCA_964536795.1 uncultured Planctomycetota bacterium
GCGGAGAACCCGCGAAGCCGGTCGCTGACGGCAACGGGTCGGCGCTGGCGCAGCTCGGCCAGCTCGGCCTCAAGCGGGTTCTCGGGGGGCTGGGGTTCTGCTGTGCTCTGTTTCGGCTTCTCGGTTACGGTCACTGTGCGTTCGGCTCCGGGCGGCAGAGGCTCTACGGGAAGGGCCAGGGTGGCGGGGTGAGCTCGCGGGCCCCGGCGATCGCCTTTTCATACATGGACTCATCGACGAAGTAGGAGTCGTCCTCGGAGTGCTGGCCGGAGAACTCGAAGATACAAGCGTCCTCTCCGAGGGCGGTGAACTCGTGCACCCGGCCCTGCTCCATCACCAGCACGTCGCCCGGACCCATCTCCATCGCCTCGCCGTCCACCACCATGCGCACCCGGCCCTTCCACACCAGGAAGGTCTCGTGCTTCCGCTTGTGGCTGTGGGCGGGGCAGGTGGTACCGGCCTTCTGCACCAGTATCTTCCCGCAGTACTGGGGGATGTTGACGATCCAGTACTCGGTGAGGCCGATCTCGGGCCGGTCGATCACTTTCGCCCGTTGGAGCGTATCCGCCATTGCTTCCCTCCTTCCGTCCCCGCCGGCGGCGCCTGGCCGAGCGTGATGACGAAGAGGGCGTGGATGTCCAGCTTCTCAAGGGAGAGCTTCAGCACACCCTCCTCGAAGACGCCGGTGGCCGGGCCGGTGGCTTTGCCGTCGGGTGAGAGGAGGTCCACCGACTCGGGCGCCGTCCCTGCCGGCAGGGGCAGCTCCACCTCCACGGTCGCTGGGTTGTCCACGTCGTAGTTGAGGAGGTGCAGGAGCAGCCTGCCTGCCTGGTGCTGGCGAAGCAGCTCCACGGTGACGGCCCGGGGACCCTTGACCTGCACAGGCATCTCGCCCCCTGCTGCCCAGCGGACGGCCGCCAGGAGGGCCTCGGCATTCTTCGGAGGCAGCCAGTAGGGGTCGTCGAAATGGTTGACACCCCTAAGAGGCCGGGCGGCCGGCTCGATTGAATCGAGGAAGGCGATGCGGCCCCGGCGCCCGTAGGTCGCCTGCGCGTAGCCCCCTTCAACAGAGGGTGTGCCCGGGCCGGTCTTGTCCGGCCCGGCGCCATCAGACGGTGTGCCCGGGCCGGTCTTGTCCGGCCCGGAGGAGGCCGTGCGGGGCAAGTCCCGCACGGGCACACTTGCCTTCTTTGCCCACCGCGCGAAGACCGGTTCGGTCCTGGTGCGCATCCACTGGTCGTAGCGACCTGTCTCGTCGGTCACGACCAGGCCGTGGCCGCCCCGGCAGTGCTCCTTGAGCAGGACCGCCTGTTCATCGCTCATGGCCAGGACGTCGGGAAGGACGACGCAATCGTACCTGGACAGGTCGCCGAGGTTGCTGTCCATGACGATGTCGAAGGGGACCTTGGCTTCGATGAGGGCCTGCTCGGCCAGGATGACGGAGCGATAGCTGTCGTAGGTGCTGTAGGCGAGGGAGGCCCGGGAGCGGAGGACAGCGACGGTGGCGCAGGTCTCGGTGCCCATGAAGTATTCGGTGTTTTCGTGGAGGAAACGCCGGCGCCGTTCGGCCTCTTCACTTGTCGGTCCGGGGTGGATGCTGGCCCCGTAGAGGCGAAGCGGCTGGCTGTAGGCCAGGACCTCCGAGAGCCCGAGCTGGGCGTGGCGGCCGGAGCGGGGACGGTTGGCCACCCAGGCTGGCATGCCCAGGGCGCGGCCCGTCTTGTAGGTACGGATGCGGGTGACCACCACGCCGTCCTCGCTCACGCCCTGCTGGTGGCTTTCCTCGCTGGAGAAGACGTGGGTGGACCTGGCCACGGCTTCGATGTCCACGCCCCGGGAGAAGTACATGGCGTCGTCCGGGCCTTTCATGGCGTTGCAGTTGACGCCGATATCGGCGCGCAGCGACCGGCCGTAGGCCGCGAAGCGGTAGAGGGCCGAGGCCTTGCTCTCGCAGACGAAGTCGATCCACTCCTGCTGAATGGGGTTCCAGACCGTGCCCAGAGCCCGCACCGGGTTGGACCGGGTGAAGACGGGCGGCTCGACGTAGGTGACGTCGGTCAGGCCGCATCGGTCACGGAAACGCTCGCGGCCGGCCCCGGTGTCCAGCTTGAACTTCTTGTGCAAATACTGCCTGAACTTCTCCACGCAGACCGGGCAGTGGCAGGTCTCCGGGGCCAGGTTGATGTCGTAGTTGTCAAAGGCGATGATGTCGGCCTTCACCTCCTCCACGGCCACACGGACCACCTCCTCCATGTAGCGGAGCCAGCCCTCGTTGTTGTAGCAGGGGAGGAAGCGGAAGCTCTGGGCCTCGTAGCAGAGACGCATGGGTCGGCCGTCCTGGTCGATTTGGATCCAGCCCCGGGCCTCGGGCTTTTCCAGGAAGAAGGTCTCGTACATGATGGAGCCGAACTGGATGTAGGTCTCGATGCGGATGCCCAGCTCGTGGGCGTTCCGGGCCATCTCCTTGGTCAGTTCGATCTCCTCGCGTTCCGCTTGGAGGCCGAAGCCCTTGAAGAAGTGGGTGCGGATGAGGTTGACGCCCTCGCGCTTCAGGCGACGGAGGTTGCGGACGCTGTGCTCGGCCTCGAAGCGCTTGGCCTCGTCTACGCGGGTGCGTCCCCGTCGTCGGCGGAAGATGAGGGGCTCGTGGTGACCCACGGTGAAGAGCGGCGTGGTCCGAAGCCAGTCCGGTGGGGGGATGGGTTTCATGGTCACGGTTTCTCCTCTCGCTCTCAGGACCTGTCGCGGGTAACGGTGCACGGGCTCTCAGGGGGCGACTGTAGCCTGCCCATCGGCTGCGGTCAAGCGTGCTGGTGCTTTCTCGTTGAAGTAGGGACCAAAGCGCCGGTATCCTGGCCCCCGTTCCGAACCCCAGGTTGGCGGCACAGGGAGATGGTTATGACCTTGGAAGTCACCGCAAGTTTCGAGACCGGTCACGGCAAAGAGCTGCGGGTGGAGCGCGTCACCGATCCGAGAAGCCTGGAAGTGAAGCTGGCGTCGTCAAGGCGCTGGAAGCGCGCGGTGAACGTCCCGGGTTGGGAGGTGGTCGTCCGGCGGGGCAGGCTGGTCGTCTACGTCGGCAAGTTGGCGGGCAGACAAAGCGTCAGCATCCGTCTTGCAGAGCAGGGAGGGAAAGGATGATCGGAAGTTCGCTCAGGGAGTTGCCGAGGCTACGGGACTGCAGGGCGAAGCGGTTCTCCAGTTGGGACACGACCGGCGGGAACCGCGACTACTGGCGTATCGAGCCCGGCGAGACCAAGGTGCTGGCCGACATCAAGGGCGCAGGCTGCATCACCCACATCTGGACCACCATCGCCTGCCGGGAGCAGTGGTTCCTGAGGAAGCTGGTGCTCCGCATGTACTGGGACGGAAGCGACGTCCCCAGCGTGGAGGTGCCGGTGGGCGACTTCTTCGGGCTGGGGCACGGCGAAGTGACCTACTTCGTCTCCGAGCCCCTGGTCATGTTCGACCGCGGCTTCAACTGCTTCTTCCCCATGCCCTTCTTCCAGGGCGCTCGTATCGAGGTGGAGAGCCAGTGCTCCGAGCACCCCACCACCTATTACTTCTACATCGACTACGAGGAGCACGACTCCATCCCCGACGACCTGGCCCGCTTCCACGCCGAGTGGCGCCGCCAGAACCCCTGCCGGGTCCCCCGGAAGGTCGAGCGCGATGAGACCGGTCACCCCCTGAACCCCACCGACAAGCACAACTACGTCATCCTCGAGGCCCGGGGCCGGGGCCACTACGTGGGCTGTCATCAGGACATCGACGCCAAGGAGCCGGGCTGGTGGGGTGAGGGCGACGACATGATCGTGGTGGATGGGGAGCCCTGGCCGCCCCGGCTTCACGGCACCGGGACCGAGGACTACTACTGCGGGGCCTGGAACTTCAACCGCCTGAACCGAACGTTCTCGTCGCCCTACTTCGGCTACCACTTCAAGACCAACGCCGACTACACCGGCAAGCACTCCATGTACCGCTTCCACGTCCAGGACCCCGTCACCTTCGAGAAGTCCATCCGCGTCTCCATCGAGCACGGCCATGCCAACGACAAGGACTTCGACTGCTCCTCCACCGCCTACTGGTACCAGCTCCCCATCGCCACCAAGCGCGCAAAACTCCTCCCCGTGGAAAAGCGCTTGCCCCGCGAATGGGGAGGCGTGCATAGATGAGCTCAAGGGTATGCGCCACGGTCGGTTCCGCTCATTCGAGTCGTAGGACCTTCGCCCTTCCGGGTTATGTTGGACAGGCTTGCTTGTGCTGAGCTTGCCTGTCCCGAGCACTGTCGAGGGGCCGAAGGGCCCGGCCGTGCTGCGA
Source organism: uncultured Planctomycetota bacterium (assembly GCA_964536795.1). Taxonomy (GTDB): domain Bacteria; phylum Planctomycetota; class DG-23; order CBDVDV01; family CBDVDV01; genus CAZIBA01. Next base: position 4,321 of record CAZIBA010000214.1, read on the forward strand.
GGATACTGAAGGTGTGTAACCAAATCCCTCTCCCCCTTGGGGGAGAGGTGGGGTGAGGGGGTAAATGAGGGTGGCCCTCACCCCAGCCCTCTCCCAGAGGGAGAGGGAGAAAAAGGGAGAAAAGGGGTCGCCTCCCAGAGGGAGAGGGAGTGCCGATGAGGGGGAGAACAAGAAAGAGGAGGGAGTGATGTTTGAGGACAGGATGGGGTTCAAGCAGGCAGCGCTGATGCCCGACCCGCTCACGAGGAAGGGGGTGGAGCTCTGGCTTGAGCGCGTGTTGGGTTTCTACGGCGAGGACGGTGGGGTGGACGTGCAGATCATAGCCGGTCAGCTCGCCCTCACCGAGGAGACCCGCGAGTACGTCTACGAAGGCGAGTTCACCCCCAAGGAGATTCCCTACGTCCCCGGCTCCCGGCCTGTGCTGGAGGACACGCTCAACGAGGTCGTGACCGCTGGCATGTCAGATCAGGAGAAGGCCCTCGCCATCATGCGCCGATGCCGGGACAACCGCGACCGAGGCCTTAAAGGATGCAACTGGACCGGCGGGTCGGAGGAGGAGCTGCTGAAGCGCGGGGCCATCATGTGCAACGAGATCTCACGCGTCTTCGCCTGTCTGTGCCAGATTGCCGGCCTGCGGGCGCGGTGCATGTGCTCACACATCTCCGGCCACATGATGTCCGAGGTCGAGGTGGACGGGAAGTGGTGGTGGGTCGATTCGATGCAGGGGGTCTGCTGCTTCACCGACGAGGGGTCACCGGCCTCCGCCTG
>CAZIBA010000215.1:0-5079 GCA_964536795.1 uncultured Planctomycetota bacterium
AAGCAATGCCCCGTACCGGGGCATGCAGCCCGCCGGTCGGCGGGGACAAGGGGCTAAGCCCCTTGCCTCTCTGAAACCTTCAGCCGCTGCCCGTTCCTGCCTGGTGCCCGTCCCCCCTACGGGACTTGCTTACCCACAAATCTGACGCACACCCCGCCCGCCCTGCGCTCAGCCTCCTTCGGCCGGCAGGTTGCGCACCTCCACCGGGGCCCCGACGTCCACCCCCAGGAAGTCCCGGGCCGAGCCCAGGTTGAGGGCGATCTCCAGGAACCCACTGCTCCCTATGATGGCCAGGAGGATGTTGGGATGCTCCCCTGCGTAGGAGGCCGACAGTCCCCCGATGGTGGCTCCCGCCACCTCGATCTCGACCACACCTCCCTGTGCGCTCCGCTGAATGACGTCCTCTCCGGGCAGGTTGGTCATCAGGTTGCCGAAGCGGTCGATGGAAAGCACCTCACCCAGGAGGGTGTGCTCGTCCACCTGGCGGGGCCTGGGGAAGTAGAGGTACTGGGCCGGCGAGCTCTGCGGACCCAGCTCGTGGATAGGCACACCCAGAGAGAGGTGGGCAGCGACGGGAGCGAGAATGTCCCGTGCGTGAAAGGTCTGGGAGACCCGCTCCAGAAACATGGCCGGGTTGGTGACGGCCACGCACTGCCACGAGCCCTCCCGTTCCAGCACCGGACCGAGCAGACCGTTGTCGGGGGCCAGGAAGAAGTAGCGCTCCGTCTGACAGGCCAGGATGGCCCGTTCCGTCCCCACTCCGGGGTCCACGATGGCCACGTGGATGGTCCCCCGGGGGAAGTACCCGCAGGAGACCATGAGCATGAAGGCGGCCTGACGCACGTTCTGTCGCTCGACGCTGTGACAGAGGTCCACGATGCGCAGGTCCGGGTTGAGTCCCAGCATCACCCCCTTCATCATCCCCACGAAGGGGTCCACCAGACCGAAGTCGGTCAGCAGTGAGACCACAGGCGCCGCCTGAAGTTGGGACCCTTCTCCCATCAGGATATCCCCTTTCCCGGAGCGCCGTCGTCACCCTCCGCCGTCCCCACGCGGGCGGCTTCGGGCTGCTCCGTCTTCTCTACGGGCTCGCCGAAGAGGGTAAGGGCCGTCGCCTCGTGGATGCGCACGTCCACCTCCCGCCCGACCAGCTCCGCCGGGCCCGGGAAGCAGACGATGTGGTTGCCCCGACTGCGACCGGCAAGGCGAGCGGGGTCGCGCTTGCTGGGCCCCTCCACCAACACCGACAGGGTGCGTCCGACGAGTCCTCGATTCAGGGCCAGAGACACCTCGGCCTGGACCTCCAACAGCTCCCGGTTCCGCCGTCGCTTCTCTTCCTGGGGCACATCGTCGGGAAGCTGGGCCGCCTTGGTCCCCGGCCGGGGTGAGTACTTGAAGATGAAGGAGTTCTTGAAACCCACCTCACGGATCAGCGCCGCCGTCCGAGCGAAGTCGGAGCCGGTCTCCCCGGGGAAGCCCACGATGAAATCGCTGGCCAGCGTCAGCTCGGGCACCAGCTCCCGCGCCCGCTCCACCAGTCTTAGGTACTGAGCCCGGGTGTAGCCCCGACCCATGCGCTGGAGCACCGCGTCGGAGCCGCTCTGGGCCGGGAGGTGCAGGAACGGGCAGGCACGGGGAAGCTCACCCATAGTCCGGAGCAGCTCCTCGGTGACGGCCCCCGGGTGAGAGGTAACGAAGCGCAGCCGACGCAGCCCCGGCACCCCGTGGAGCAGACCGAGGAGCCCGGCCAGAGACCAACCCTCCTCGGGGCGGTCGCGGCCGTAGGCGTCCACGTTCTGGCCCAGCAGCGTCACCTCCACGACACCGTCGGCGGCCAGGGCCTCGACCTCGGTCAGCACGTCCCCGGGCCGTCGGCTGACGGCCCGTCCGCGCACGTAGGGAACGACGCAGTAGGAACAGAAGTTGTCACACCCCCGCATCACGGCCACGAAGGCCTGGAAGGGAGACCGACGGAAACGGGCCGACCGCTGGGGCCAGAGCCAGCCGTCCTCCTGGGTGGCCACGACGGCCCCATCCTCCCGCTGGGCCTGGGCCAGAAGCTCGGTGAACCGGCTCAGCATCCGCGAGCCTACGACCAGACGGACGTGGGGCATCCGCTCCCGCAGGCGCTCACCCTCCCGCTGGGCCATACAGCCCACCACGGCCACCATCAGGTCCGGCCGGCGCTCCTGCAACCGACGGGTGGCTCCGATGAGAGAGTAGGCCCGGTCCTCGGCGTGCTTGCGGACCGAGCAGGTGTGGAAGACGATGAGGTCGGCTTCTTCCTGACGTTCGGTGGGCTGGTAGCCGGCCCGGGCCAGTTGACTGAGGAGGAGCTGGCTGTCCAGCTTGTTCATCTGGCAGCCCAGGGCTCGTACCCAAACGCGCTTTGCACCCGCTTCAGCCATCAGGCCACGTCCCGTCCTCTCAGCCCTTGCGGATGAGCAGGAACCAGAATAGGATCACGGCCAGCGCCCCGCCCCCCAGCACCGCGAAGTTGAGGGCCTGGGCCCCGAACCCCTGGGCCATGTCCGTCCTGCTGACCGTGAAGCCGACGACCCAGGCCACCAGCGCGACCATCAGCACGAGCCGGGACAGGGCGAACTGCCGGACCACCCAGAGCACGAACGCCGCGGCCAGGGGGGCGTAGAACTTCCACCACGGTATCCGGACCCACTCCCAGAAGGCGCGAAGCTTGTCCATCAAATCGTCCATCAGGGCTGCTCCTCCGCCGACCTCAACTGTCCAGGCTCACGGTGTCCTCCGCCCGGCAACCCCCGGCCCCCCCACCGAGGAGGAGCTCAATGGCCGACACCACCGCAGCCAACTCCACCCGGGTGTCCCTGCAGGGCCCGTTGGGTCTGTAGTTCTCCAAGGCCAGGACGGGCTTGGACCACAGACGCAGGATACCGGCGCCGAGCTCCTTCGCACAAGCCACTGCCACCACCCCTTCGACGCCTGTCTTCCGGGCCTCCTCCAGGGCCAGCTCCCCACCGCTGGCCATCACCGCCCGCACACCCAGTTCCTCGGCCGCGGCCAACACCTCACCCACCGGGCACTGCCCACAGCGCTGGCAGTTACCCACGTCGCTGCGCACGTCCTGGGCACAGCCGCTCCGCTGCAGGCAACCGGGAAGCAGCAGTAGCACCCCCTCCGGACGGATGCGTCCCCGACGCCGACGAACCATCCAATTATTGACGGCAACCAGCAACCCGCTAACCGTCAACGAACCGGTCCCCCTCTTTCACACGGTGGCCGCGCAGAAAAGCCGATACCTCCATTGCCCGTCCACCGGCAGGCTGGACCTCCTCCAGGCCCAGCAGCCCGTCGCCCGTCTGCACCAGGAGCGCCTCCTTCGTCACCGTCACCACCGTGCCGGGTGGCCGGTCGGCCGCCGCCCCCTGCTCGTGCACCCGGGCCCGCAGCACCTTCACCAGCACGAGCTCACCGTCGTGGAGCCAGTAGCTGTACGTCCCCGGCCACGGCGTCAGACCCCGAATCAGGTTGTGAAGCTCCTCGGCCGGCCGCCGCCACTCCAACCGCCCGTCGGCCTTGGTCAACCTGAGAGCCAGGGCCGACCCGTCTTCGGGCGGTGGCCCTTGAGGCCGAGCCTGGGCCAGCGCCTCCTCCAGTCGCTCCAGCGTGTCAAGGAGCACCCGCGCCCCCAACTCGGCCAGCCTGGCCTCAAGCTCGCCGGCCGTCTCCTGCGGACCGATGGGACACCGCTCCTGGGCCAGGATGAAGCCCGCATCGACGTCCTCGTCCATAACTATAATGGTGACACCGGTTTCTGTCTCGCCGCGAACGAGGGCCCAGGCCACAGGAGCCGCGCCCCGGTAGTGGGGGAGCAGCGACGGGTGCACGTTCACGGGAGCCACCCGGGGCAAGGCCAGCACCCCGCCAGAGAGAAGCTGACCGTAAGCGGCCAGGACCAACAGGTCCGGCTCCAGTTGACGGAGCTGGGGCACCACCGGGGGTGCGTTGATTCGCTCCGGCTCCAGCAGGTGGAGACCGTGTTTCAGAGCGAACTCCTTGACCGGTGTCGGACGCAGGCGCCGGCCCCGGCCGGCCGGTCGGTCGGGTCGAGTGACCACGCCCACCAGGTCAACTGGCCCACAGAGAAGGGCCTGAAGAATGGGTGTGGAGAAATCACTGCTGCCCAGAAAAACCGTCCGAAGGCGAGGGGACGTCACCTGAGGGTCACGTTCAGACATCGGCTTCCTGACTCCCGACCGGACTCGGAGGGCCCCCTGGCCCAGGAGGGATCACAGAGAGAGCACCGACTGGTCGCCGCTCAGCTCCCGGAACTGAGGGAGTCCTGATAGAGCTCCTCCAGTTCCCTGAGCCTGGGTCGGCTGCCAAGCCGGGCCGCCTGCCCCATACGGTCGATGATGAGCCGACCGTCCAGGTGGTCCAGCTCGTGACTGACCACCCGAGCGTAGAGGGCCTGGAACTCGTACTCCACCTCCTTGCCTCCCAGGCTGTAGCCCTGGAGCACGACGGTGGCCGGTCGGCGGACGTTGCCGGTGACCCCGGGCACGCTCAGGCAGCCCTCCTCGTTGATCTCCTCGCCATCCGACTCCACCAACTGGGGGTTGAGGATGACGGTCTCATCGCCGGGCTCACCGGTGACGTTCATGATGAACAAACGAAGCGGCAGACCCACCTGGGTCGCGGCCAGGCCAATCCCCCGCGATTCATACATCACGACGAACATATCCCGGACGGTGCGGCGCAACTCCGCGTCAACCCGGGCGACGGGCTCTGCAGCCCGCCGGAGCTCGGGATCGGGGTACACCAGAATGCGCATTGCCACCCCCGGCTCTTTCCTGCCGGTCTCCACCGCGGGAAACCCTCCGCTATTTTACGGCGCCCGCGCAGGCGACGCAAGTCTCCAAGCCGTCGTGATTTTTTGTTGACAGCGGGCCGAGAGGGGATGCAGAATAGGTGTTTTCAGGGGATTCAGCAAGTCACAGACCGGTAGGACATCCGTCTGGGGATGCGCCTGCCGAGGTCACCCTGGTCTGGAGGACGAGGGCGTGGAAGAACGGGTCATATACGAACAGGCTCAGACGGCGC